>JALPXQ010000026.1 GCA_023271515.1 Dehalococcoidia bacterium
TTACAACTCCTGTCAAGCGCAATTTTTGGAAAAACTTACCTGTTACCGCTTTTGTGGATTGGGAACCAGACGCTGCGAATCCGCAGGTTCCGCCTCATAGTTGGCCAGAGCATCCAGAGCGAAGTGATGCCGCATGTAGCGGAAGAAATTCTCCTGCCGCCACCGGCTGAACATCCGATATGCCAATTCCACCTCCGCCAAATCCTGACGACTGGTGAGCAAAGAAGTCTGGTGTCCATTAACACACAGCCGACGAATCTCACGCATCCAAAAGCCTTTTTGTACCAGCACACTCCGTTCCGCTAGCAGGTATCGGACCATCTGCCCGTCGATCTCGGACTCCATCCTTCCCGATCAAATACAACGGTTACCCTCCGTTCACCCACCAATTGGTGTACCTGTGGCAATATCTTCTCCCTGAGCATCGAGGTCAGGGAGTTGTTGGCGGGTGCGGTCACCACGAGCACCGGTTCGGCATTAGCATCATTGACCCAGAAATCTGTGGTGGCATCCATACAAAGACGCCGACATGCCACGTGAGTTTCGGGCAAGTCATGTTTGTATCCATGATAGGGGCGAACGTGACCATCCACATAGAGGAAACCGACGGTGTCAGGGTCTTGCTTGATCCATCCCTCGGCGAGTTGACGACTGAATTCCGCCGCCTTCTTTTGTTGAGCCATCTCGTCGAGCTTGCGACGCAATGTCTTGACCTCGGGTATGCGATCCGGTCCCAGCAGCACCCCCAACTCCGCTGGAGGGTGATACTGTAATTGCTCTGGATTACGAACTCGCAGCAACGCCGTCAACCCAAAGGTCAGCAGCACCGATTGCAAACCATAGAACCCGTTGCGCAGACTCCCGTAGACGGCTTTGCCCGTTTCCACAAGCCCTTGCGCCAGGAGGGCAGGAATCGCCGCAAAAGCACCCCCATGCTCTACCGCTTCCATCGCCTCGAAGGCAGGCATGGCTTGCTCCAGAGACCCCAAGCTAGTCATGACCCGCTCCTCATGACGGCGAACTCCCACACCGGCGGCGCTTTGCATCGCTCGTCTGGCCCGTTCACCGGGACCCAAGGCTGGCTCCCCTTCTGACCCCTCTCCCAGCTTCGGCTCGGGCTGGACAGGCATACCTGATCCAGCGGGGAGGGAACAACACAGATGGCCTTGCTTTATAGCGTATCGAATGGCTCCTTCGCTAATACCAACAGCCGCCCCCGTTTGCCGAATGGACTTTCTTTCGTACAGGCATTGTTGCGCTTGTGCCAAAACTTCTCCAGTTAATTTGTAAGCACCTTTGGGACCCCGAGTCTTGTCCACCAGTCCAGCCACCCCCTCTTGGAGCATCTTTTGCTGCCGGCGAGACAGAGTGTTCCAATTAACATTCAAGGCTTTAGCGAGCTCCTTCTTTTTTGCCAGTTTCAGGGTGAGTAATTGAGAAGCCGCCGGGCGAGCGCCGGCCCGATCTTCGACTTTATGCATGAACACAGGAACGCCCCTGCGAAATAGGCAACTTGGTCGCCTTTAACCTCTATGGCGACCAATGCATTCGCTGGTTGTGCCCCTTCTGGATTTACGGGAAAGACGAGTTGCATACCTCAATGTACCTCCACATTCATGCTACCTTACTTATTACGCACAATGAGGCGAATGTCAAGCCTTCCCAAGCCGTCGTCAGCACGATGTCAGGAGTTCTGAATTTAGTAACTACGCCTCATCCAAGACTTCGCCCCGAAGAGGCCACCTCTTTGGGGCAGTTCGAAATCCCAAGAAATGGATCATATCTTGTAGTGGCCGACCTTTGTGTCGGCCCAACCGGGAGGACAGGGACGTCCTCCCCTACGTGTTCTCTCTCGATTTAGGATTTAGGTGCCATATCGACAACATTTTGTCGATGTAGCACCGATAAGCGCCTATCCATTATTGAAGCTGTCCCAGGTCGCTACGCCTTCAGGCCTCTCAATCTGCCGTTTTCACCCGCTCCAGCAGCCAGTCAGTGATAGTCTTCAGAAAGTCGGGCAGGAACTCTGGAGACAAGAGAGGATACTCAGTCACGCAACCGGTCACGGCATCCTGGAACAGATGATTGGCAGTGGGAAAGACTACCACGGTGACATCGTCGTTGCCGGCACGGGCCAGCGCCTCTTCCAGGGCCGCCCTGTTCTGCGCCGCATCAACCTGTACATCCAGCTCACCAAAGAGAGCCAGCACCGGAACTACGATCTGCTCCCAGTCCACTCCCGGATGATGTCGCAGAAAGAACCGGTACCATGGGCACGTTCGGAAAAACTCCACTGTTGGACCTACTTGACGTTCGGCAAACACCTCAAGGTCGCCCAGCGCAGCCCTTTGTCCTTCCGGCAGGGCATGCAATTGTTGCATAACGATCTCAAATAGGAGCGCCTCGAGATCCTGCCACCTCTCTGCCAGCACCAGATCCAGAACGGCTCGCTGCTGTTCCATAGCCTCGGCTGCCTCCTCTTGGCTCGCTCCGCCCGCGCGGGCCATACGCCCAACCTGCTTTATCACTATATCGTAGCCGTCCACCGCAATGCCGGCCATCGAGATAACAAAGGCTGCCTCGGGGCGACGTGCCGCGACCATCGCCGCGATTATGCCTCCCTCGCTGTGGCCAAGGAATCCGATCTGTCCGTGATCGATCTCTTGCCGCTTCAGCAGGTATTGCATCGCCGCTTCCGCGTCAGCGGCAAAATCCGCTGATGTAGCACCAGCGTGATCGCCGGTAGATTCGCCTACCCCACGGTCGTCGTAGCGCAGCACGGCGATGCCGTGACGGCTGAGATGATCAGCAATGGCCGCAAAAGGACGATAGCCTGGAACGCCGGGAAGCTCGCTATCCCGATTCTGCGGCCCGCTGCCGCTGATCAGGATCACCGCCGGGTGCGGCCCTTCCCCCGAGGGGAGCGTCAGCGTTCCCGCCAGGGTAATCGCCTCGTTAGTGAACCTGATCTCCACATCTACCGGCTCTGCGGGCTCTACCGGGTCTGCGGGTAGTGGCACCGGACAGCCCGTAACAACCAGGCTCGTGGTTAACAACAATACCAGTGAAATCAACCATGCTTTCTTTTTCACTTTTTCCTCCCATTAGTTTTCGAACAAGGTTTCCTCGTGCTGGTCTCATACCCTCATCTCACCACCCCCCTTCCTCTCCTCTTCTTCCGAGAGACGGTGGATACGCCACCAGATGACAAGCGCAACTAATAGTGCAGCCACAAAGTGAACTTGAAGTAGGGGCATTATTGACCAGTGGACGTCCCTGAACCAAAGCCATAGGATGCTGCCATTAATAAAGGTATGCAACGCCATTGCTTTCAAGTAGCCCACCCCCCATCCCTTCAAAGCGCTCCTTCCGTTCCTCTTATACACGTAGAGAGTATACAGATGGAGGGTAGGGATGGCCATGTAGGCAATTATCACTGTCAACCGCTCACCTACAAAGGATAATGCCCAGCTCCAAGAAGGGTCTCTGACCAAGAAACCGATAAGGATGGTACTTCCTATGAGCGAGCCCATCCCAATGATAGCGCCCAATTCAAGAACCGACACCAAAGAGGTAAAGTGGTCCCTTCTCAGTCTTTTGAAGGGCAAAAACCATATTCCCCTCACAAAATCACCAAATATGGAAGGGACAAGGAAAAGCCCAAAAATTACCCACAATAAAGTAAAGAAAGGCAAGTCCAGAAGAGCGAGGGGTTCTCCCCTGAGGGGAGCCAAGATTTCATCAATGGGTGTTAGGATTTGGCCAAAGATGGCGTATATAATGGGCAATCTGAAATATGCCTGTCCAGCATACAAGATTGCAGGGAAGAGACACCACCTTATATCAGTCTTTCTTTCCAGCAGGAACCGGGTGTAGAAATAAAAGAAGAGCACTGCCCCTGCTACGACGATAGCTGCAGCGATCAGCGGTATCATTCTTTTGTCTCCGATTCTTCTTTCTGTGACAAAGGTCCTGTGTCCCGCACCTCTTTATGCCACGCCCACCTTCCACAACAGTTACAACGCTGATAGAAGTACTGAAAAAAATTCAGCCTGACGAGCTTTATAAGAGGCACATCGTAAACAGCATTACACTTCAAGCATTTCTCTGTTATCGTAAGCCTTTTCATCGTAATCCTCCTCGTGTTTTGGATAGTTGCCTTTGTATCCCCTCTAATTCGCTTTGTAATGTCAGCATTCCCTCAGGTTTCATTATCGCAAAACCTTCCTGCTCTGGTTTGCCTAAAAAGAAGAGGATGTCTCCTGCTTTTATATCAAAAACCTTTCTAAGTTTCACAGGAATGACTATCTGTCCTTTTGCTCCAACTGTTGCTGAACCGTAAAAGATATCGCGTGTTTTTTCTTCTCCCATTTTTCTATACCGCCCTTTCAAGTTATATCTTTCCCACAAATACAACTAATTATACTGATGCGTGAAGTGGTTGTCAAGCGGTAAGTAATCGGGTTCAAAGTTCCGGGGTTCACGGTTGCGGGTTCAAGGTTCGAGGTTCCACGGTTCAAGGTTAGAAAACGATGAAAATGACTCCGAGGGGTGAGCCCCTTCGCCTCCTGTCATTCTGAGCCCTTCGCTTGTGTCATTCTGAGCCTTTCGCTTGTGTCATTCTGAGCCCTTCGCTTGTGTCATTCTGAGCGAAGCGAAGAATCTAGTTCCGCTCAGGATAAACTCCGCGAAGAATCTCGTGGCGCTCAGGGCAGGCTCCGGCGAAGAATCTCACGCGCAGGGGCAGGCTTCGCAGGAATCACATCTCCTGGTTATGAAATGGGACGGAGGACTAAACATTTCTCTCGCTTGAAGGGGAGGTTAGGTGAGGGTGTAGCCCCCTCCCTCTAACTCCCTCCCGCCAGGGGAGGGAGGACTAAGAAGCATACTAATTTTTGAAATTCCTCTGCTTTCAACTACGCCCTGCTTAACTGGCAAACAACCACGAACCATCAACCGTGAACCGTGAACCATCAACCATCAACCACGAACCATCAACCATCACAGCCCCGGTATCTTGAGCCCCCCGGTTAGCGACCCGAGTCTCCTGGCTGCAAGGTCCCTGGCTTTCTCCATCGCCTCATTGAGCGCCGCCAGTATCATGTCCTCCAGAAGCTCGACATCCTCGGGGTCGACCACCTCGGGGGAGATCTTTATCGACCGAATCGCCTGCTGACCGGTAACGACCACGGTCACCGCCCCACCCCCTGAGCTGGCCTCAACCGTGGCATTCTCCAGTTCGTCCTGTGCCTTGAGCAGCTTTGACTGAAGTTCCTGGGCTTGCCTTAACATCCTCTTGTCCATCGCACTTACTCCTCACTGATAATCCTTGCTCCCCGACTCAATGCTTCCTTAACCAGAGGGCTTTCACTGGCCAGGATAGGAGCGGGTCTGCTTTCCTTGCTGATGAGAATGCAACGTATCTCATAAGGTTTCCCGAAGACCTCTTTGAGCTTCCTTTCTACCATGCGCCCGTACTTGCGATCCTCGATCTTGCTCTTCTGAAACTCGGCATAGAAGCCTAGAGTCAAGCAGTGGCCCTCCAGAGAGACCGGTCTGCAGGCCCGCCGGAGCAGGGCATCCAGATTACCCCCGGAGCCTTCACCGCGGCAGGCATTTACAAATTCATTCCAGTGCTGCTGAAGATGCTCAATCTCAGAGGAACCTTCGGGCCGGGGAATTTCCCGGGCTACCCTGGCAACCGGCGGCCCAACCATCGCTTCCTGTGGCTCCATTGGAATTGACGCTGCCACAGCCTCCTCTTTTGGCCGCGGCGTCGTTCTCACTTCCCCTTTTTCCGGCTCGCCCCCCTGGGCCTGACCAGGCCTGCCCTTTGGCTGGTCCAGGGGGCCAGGCCTGACACCGCTCAGGGGCAAGTCCCTGATCATAGTCAGGGGCAAGGAATAATCCACCAGCGCAAGTTCCAGAGGCAGCGTGGCCTGGGGGCTGAAGCGGAAATCGGCCTGGGCAAAGAGCTTGATCGCCTGAGATATCTCCTCCAGGGAGACCCTGGCCGCTATTTGCTTCACCTCCGCCATTTCTTCGGCGGTAAGGCTTGCCGAACCGGCATCAGCCTTGACTAACAGAACTCCTCGGAGATAATCCACCAGCTCCCGATTGAACTGACGCAGGTCCAGGCCATCATCGGCGATCCTGTTTATCATCGTCAGCCCCCCAGATACGTCTCTTGCCAGGATCAGTTTCACCAGCTCCTTGATGCGGGCATCGCCAGTAAGTCCCAGCTCCGTGCGAACCTGCTGGACTTCGATACTTGGTCCGTGATAGACCACCATCTGTTCCAGCAGATTCTCGGCATCGCGGAGGCTGCCGGTGGCGCTTCTTGCGATGAGCGCCAGGGCTTGAGAATCAGCCTTGATACCTTCCTCCCGGCAGATGTGCTCCAGCCTCTTGACCATGGCGGCTTGCGGAATGCGGCGGAAATCGAAGCGCTGACAGCGAGAGGTGATGGTAGCCGGCACCTTATGAACCTCGGTCGTGGCCAGAACGAAGATGACGTGTGATGGAGGCTCCTCCAGTGTCTTCAGCAGGGCATTGAAGGCCGGCTCGGTAAGCATGTGGACTTCATCGATGATATATACCTTGTACCTGGCGACATTGGGAGCGAAGTTTATCTTTTCCTTCAGGGCACGGATTTCGTCAATGCCACGATTGGAGGCGGCGTCGATCTCTATCAAATCCAGGGCTCGCCCCCCGGTGAACGCCTGACACATGGAGCAAATGTTGCACGGCTCTCCGGTCTCATTGTCCAGGCAATTGACCGCCTTAGCCAGGATACGGCCGGTGGTGGTCTTGCCGGTACCTCGGGGGCCGAAGAAGAGATAGGCGTGTGCCACCCGGCCGGTAGCCAGGGCATTTTGCAAAGTCCGCGTGATCGGCTCCTGCCCCACCACATCGGCGAGGGTCTGGGGTCGCCATTTACGATAGAAGACCTGCGATGTCATCGGCACTCCATAAAGTGAGCCGTATATGCTGTGTTAGGTGAACCGAAGAGCAAGCCACGATAGTGGCGAAGCGTTTCGCTTGGCGGAATCTCATGAATCATTTTCTTATTCTCCCTTGAGCAAGGAGTGCTTCTTTAGTGTAAAGGTCTTTGTTGCTTGCATTGAACTCGTGCTTGACCTGTATCAGTAACTTATCCAAAGTATAGATTTGCCAAGAAATTGGAATAAATGCTCTTCTTCCTTCTCTTTCTGCTGTATCGAGTTCAAAACTCATTAAAAGATGGAAAGCATCCCTGGTAATCTTTGGGTCTTTAGATGGAGAAAAATAAAAGGTTCTAAAGGTTTGATCTTTAGTAAGGGTGTTATATGTTTTGCAATCTAAGTATATGGTTCTATTCCACTCATCCTCTATTTGAATATCTGGATAGCCAGCTGCTTTTCTTTTGCTGCTTTTAGCAACGGGTTTATCAGCCTTTAATCCAGCATCTTTGAGGGCATCGATAACAAAAGGTTCGATATGATTACCTGCCTCATTAGGTCTTGCTGTAAAAATTCCTACATCATATGCCTTTTTACCTCCAAGTTGTGCAGCTTTGCTAAGTTGCTCTAACAACTTCTTGTTTTGCTCAACTGATGGCTCAAAAGTCAAAACTTTAAAACCTGTGAGTGCCTTGTCATTAATTGGGACTTTTATAACAATGACGGAAACACCAAATCGGCAACCATCCACAACCTCATTTCTTAATACTTCAAAATTCCTGTATCTATTCACAAACTCAACTTCGAATACTTCATCATGCTTATCTCTAATCATTTCATAGATATATTCATCGTCATCCCAGTCCCCATCCTCTTTCATTATCTGCTCAGCTATACATTCTGCTTCCCAACCCTCTATAAGATAAATGTATCTATAAAATGGAGTCTTGATTTCACCCCGTGCAAACTCAGTTACATCAAGTAATTTATCTATATGACACAATATTTCTCCGTCCTCGTAATGTTGACGCATCGTCACATTTCACCCCTGGGAATACAATAACTTCAGCAATGATCTAAATTTTGTTGTAGCTTGGTTTGGAAAATAGCGCAATGAATATTCTAAGTTCTTTGCTTCAACAATATTGATTATATTTGAAGAAAGAAACTTTAAGATTTCTTCAATTTCTTCTTTAGATATAGATGGCATTTTCATTAATTCACATTTTGCGTCAAGATGTCCTTTAATTATGTCTATATTTTTATGGCTAAAATCTAAATTATTGACAATAAATAAGACTTTCTTTAAGAAAAGCTCGATTTCTTGAATTTTCTCCTCAAGTTTTTTCAAATCTTCGTCACTAATTAACCCTTTTTTAGATAAAATTGCCGCATATTCATGAGGGGATAAAGGTAAAATCCTGTGTATATTCAGAAGTTTCAGGAGAGTTTTGACACTAACAAGACTTGATTCCTCAAGTTTTGCATCTCTTATCAGTGCAGGGTCAAAACCAGCACTAACCACTAAAATAAACTCTGCATCGTGTAGTTTTTTATGTTGCTTAAGTCTTGTAAAATTGATACGAGATATCGAGCTTGATTTCGTGCTTTTCCCATCCACAATAAAACTCACAGGCTTTTCCACCAAGACATCAGTGTCCCCAGGACTTCCAATTTTTCGAGCAGCAAAACCAATCTCATTAAAAAACTCACATAATGCGTTCTCGAAGTTGTCAGGATTTTTGCTGTCTCTCACTGAAGTTTTTAATTTATTCTCGATCGTTAAGGCCTCTTCAACTTTTATTTTCTCATCAACTGGTTTCTTTGGCTTCACAGGTATAAAATCTATAACCTTGGGGACATATCCTTTCCTAAACTCCATAGGTGTAAAATCATAATAATTCAAATAATCTGTGATATCGAATTTACCTTTTCCACTTACTCTTAGATAAAATCTATTATTATCCACGAATATATTGAGTTTCCATTGCCCCGAGGCGACTCTGGAATCTGCGATAAGTTTTTCCAAGTCAATAGAGGGGATGACAATAACATTATTCTCATCACCACATATAAAAAGGACGAAGAGGTTATTTGAAGCATATTTCTTGAAATCTGTTTCTGTTATCCCAAAGTAGTATTTCCCGTTGTGATCCTTGGAATAACGCAAATAGATCACAGCCCTTGAATTTAATTGAAATACACTCTCACCCGAAATAGCTTCAATATTATATCGCTTTTCCAAAAGCTGTAAGATATTTCTTTTTAATTGTTTTGCTATTGCATCCCCCCAAGATAAGTTGCGTTGCCGATAACTATCACAGCATACTTATTGGGTTTTAAGACCCTAAACATTTCTTTTAGGCTTTTCTTCATATCTTCATTATATAAATTGATTTTCACCTGTCCTTTGCCCCTTACTCCGATAAATTCTTCTCTTATCTCAGCCAAACCATATCCCAGTGCCTTTAAGGCATGAGCATCATTTGCAACATAATCCAAAGCAATGGAATAAGGAGGAGAAGTTATTATGCCATCAATACTTTCAGTCTCTAAAGGTAATCTTCTTGAATCACCTACTTTTATATCCATTTTCCCCAGATATAGATTAAGTTCCTTTTTAATATCAATATAATCTTTGACAGATGCTATCATAAGTTCAAGGTTTTTCAAAAAAGCTTTGGAAAAATCCCTCCCTCTCCGTGCCTCATCACTTATCGCAACTAACTTAGCTATCTTGTAAAAGTCTTTCATCTTCTCATCAGGTATCGATTCAATAGTTTCATCGAGAGATTTATTTTCGAGATTAAATAGAGTTAATCCCATTCTGTTAGTTATTTCCTCTTTCCATTCCATAATTTCTTGTAGAACATCTATGGCTTCTACTTTCACCTTGCTTTGAAGCACACATAAGGGAGATATGTCAATTCCTACACAATTTATACCCAACAATTGTGCTTCTACGGCAGTTGTTCCGCTTCCTATGAAAGGATCAAGGACTGTATCCCCTTGCTCAAGGCCGATAATGTTCAAGAGTGCTCTTATCATCTGTGGATGAAATTTGCCTTTATAAGGGTAAATCCAATGGGTTAAGTATTGATTTACTGAGCGTGTCCTATTTTTCTGAATTATACGAAAATAATCAGTGTATTTCCCTTTTATAAGCTTGAAATATGCCAATTTTTTTCTAAGTTTTTCTTCATCTTGGGTTTCTATCAACCTAAATTCTCTAAGCCCATTGGTCACTTCAAATCTTACACCCAAGAATTGCAGCTCAAGTTGAGCTAATGCTAACTCATAGATAAATTGGACATTGTCAAGAAGCACTAATTGCTTATCCTCAGGCAATTGTTCTGTGCTATATGCCCAGAATGCATCTAACTCCTCGGCTCTTTCGAGCATTCTTTTCCCTTTGAAATTTTCTATCCCGTCTGTCATTATATCTCTTTCACTTCAACGATAAGTTCTAACCACTTTTAAATTTATCCTGCACATAACCGCCAAGCAAAATGCCGCTTAGCTATCATAGATGAGTCAATTCCCTGAATTGCAGGATATTTCCCCGGAGGTCCGAGGGAGCCTGAAGCACAACATCTATTCTCTCCAGCATCTCCTTCTTGTCCTCTGGGAGTTTGCCATCAATGGGAAGAATGTTCGACACATGATCGCTCACAAATTCTGAGTTTACCTCCAGCAGTTCAATCAGCAGCCTCTCTTCCCGTAATATCCCTTCAGGAGAAAGCAGCTTGAATTCTCCTTGCTCCACCCTTTCCTCCAGGGGTGTGCCTGGTAATATCCTCAGGGTACGGATGCGGATGAAATCGGGGTCTATGGCATTCAACACCCTGGCGGTCCCCTTAGCGTGCTCCTTCCAGCGATCTTCGCCGCCAAGCCCCAGGATGACGTACTCCGAGAGCGATATCCCGGCCTCCTTGACCCTTCTGCCCGCCTCGATCATTTCCTCAGCCGATGTGCCCTTATCAGTGTATACCAGAAGTTCATCATCCCCGGTTTCCAGACCCAGGTGGAGCCGGGAAAGCCCCGCCTGCCGTAACCTTCTCAGCTCCTGGGGGGTTTTCTTGAGAACCGTCTTGGCCCGGGCGTAACTGGTCACCCTTTCCAGCGTGGGGAATGCCTGGTACAGAAATTCAATCACTTCGGCCAGTTCATCGGTCTTCATAATGAGGCTATTTGCATCGCCGATAAAGGCCGTCTTCACCCCTCCGTTAGTAAGCCAGAATATGCCATTATGCATGGCCACCTGTTCAATGCGATCTCCATAACCATGCTCCCCAGCCCACCCGGTTATCTCCTGGGCCAGGGACTTCATGACCAGAATATCCTGCTTGATGTCCTCCACCGGCCTCAGTTGAAACCTCTCTCGATTATAGAGCATGGCATAGCAAAAAGTACACCTGCCCCAGGGGCAGTTTCTCGTTGCCCGCACCAACAGCGAGCGGGCCTCACTGGGTGGCCTGATGGGAGTAAGTTCATATTGCACCATCTCAATTAAGCCTTGCAAGAATCTCCGCCTCCCGGATTATCATCGCCTGTTCTTCCCCCGGCTGCTGGTGATCGTATCCCAGCAGGTGAAGTATGCCGTGAATCGTCAGGATAGCAAACTCCCGCTTGAGCGAATGCTTTTGCTCCTCGGCCTGCCTTGCCGCCTGGGGGCAGGAGATGATCACTTCACCAAGGTGAGTGACTCCATCGGGTGGTGTGATAAACGATGAATCCTCTGCACCAGGAGCAAAGGCCAGAACATCGGTCGTCTCGTCAACCCCTCGATAGGTTCGATTGAGTTCGCGAACCGTCTGATCACCGGTAACCAGCAAGCTCAACTCTGCGGGATAGTCAATCCCCTCAAAGGTGAGCGTCATTTCGGCTGGCTGGCGGAGCCATCCGTCCTGCACCTGATCTTGAAATGGCTCCTCGACCTGGATTTCCAGCCTCCAGCTCAAGGCTACCTCCCAATCTTCGCCGGAATCTCGGCCGGGCTCTCGGCGATGCGCACCCCCACGGCGGCAAGGGCCTTCTTCTTCTCCTCGGCCCGTCCGGCAGCTCCAGTTACGATAGCCCCGGCATGTCCCATGCGCCGACCCACGGGGGCAGCGCTTCCGGCGATAAAGGCGGCCACCGGTTTGGTGACCCTCTCCTTGATAAACGCCGCCGCTTCCTGCTCCGCGGTGCCCCCGATCTCGCCGATTAGCACTATCGCCTCGGTTGCGGGATCTTGTTGAAAGAGATCTAATGCCTCCACGAAAGTAGTGCCGGTTATTGGGTCGCCCCCAATACCCACGCAGGTTGACTGCCCGATCCCTATCTCGGTGAGCATAGCGGCAACCTCATAGGTCAGAGTGCCGCTGCGGGAACAGACGCCCACGGTGCCCTCTTTGAACGCCGCAGCCACCATTATCCCCACTTTGCACTTCCCTGGAGAGATAACTCCGGGACAATTCGGGCCGATGAGGCGAGTATTCCTTCCCCGAAGATAGTGGCAAACGGCCATCATGTCAAAGGTCGGGATACCTTCGGTTATACAAACGATGGGCGAGAGGCCGGCATCGGCGGCCTCGAAAATGGCATCCGCGGCTAAGGGTGCCGGGACGAAGATTATGCTGGCATTGGCCCCGGTCTCCTTCACTGCCTGCTCTACGGTATTGAAGACCGGGACTGTATTCTCCCATAGAGTGCCCCCCTTGCCCGGGGTGACGCCGGCGACCACCCTGGTGCCGTATTCGATGCAGGCCCGGGTGTGAAAAGTGCCCTCACCGCCGGTAATGCCTTGAACCAACAGCCGGGTATTCTCATCGACAAGTATACTCACCGGTAATCCCCTTCCTGTCAGAGATTCCCCGCGGCAGCGGCCACCGCCTTATCGGCCGCCTCACGGAAGGTCTTGGCCCTTATCAAGTTCAGGCCGGATTCGCTCAGTATGCGCTCCCCCTCGGCAAGGTTGGTGCCGGTAAGCCTGACCACCACCGGGGACTTAATATCCATTTCCTTGTGGGCCTCCACGATCCCGGTGGCAATGGTATCAACGCGTGCCATCCCTCCGAAGATATTGACCAGCACCGATTTCACATCGGGATCAGCGGAGAGAATGCGGAAGGCATTGACCACTCGCCGGGGATCATTGACGGTGCCGATGTCCAGGAAATTAGCCGGGCTGCCGCCAGCCAGCTTGAGGGTATCCATAACCGACATCGCCAGGCCGGCACCATTTACTACAATGCCGATATCGCCATCCAGCTTGATGTAGTTCTCGATGCCCTTACCTTTGGCATCCACCTCCAGGGGGTTCTCCTGATCGGTATCGCGCAGTGCCGCAATGTCCTTCTGGCGATACAAGGCGTTATCATCGAAGTCGAGCTTGGCATCGAGGGCCAGCAAGCGACCGTCGGTGGTCACCACCAGCGGATTGATCTCCGCCAGGGAGCAATCTCTGGCTCGGAAGAGGCGATAGAGTCCGGAAATCAAAGCGATGGCCGGCCGGATTTGCTCCGCCTCCAGGCTCAAGCTGAAAGCGATCCGGCGTGCCATAAAAGGCTGGAACTCCAGCATTCCGGGATCGATGCAGGTTCGGATGATCTTCTCGGGGCTTTCGCCGGCCAGCTCCTCGATCTCCATACCGCCGGCCTCGCTGGCGATGATCACCGGCGTGCCCGTGGCTGAGTTAATTATGATGCTCAAGTAAAGCTCACGTCGCGTATCCAGTGCTTCTTCTACCAGAATTGCATCCACCGGCGCCCCCTCAGGGCCAGTCTGGTGAGTCACCAGCCGCCTTCCGAGCATCCCGGCAGCAACCTTTGCCACCCCCTCCGGGGACTCGGCGGTCTTGATGCCACCGGCCTTACCACGACCACCGGCATGCACCTGAGCCTTAAGTACCACCCTTCCCCCAAGTTCGGCAGCAATCTCTCGGGCCTCCGATGCCGTTTTGGCGGCCCGACCTCTCGGCACCGGGATGCCGAATTCCGCAAAGAGTATCTTGGCTTGATATTCGTATATCTTCACTGCTTCATCCCGGCGGAGGGGGTGGGATTCGAACCCACGGGATAGCTAGGCCACCCAGCGGTTTTCAAGACCGCCGCCTTAAACCACTCGGCCACCCCTCCAGACGAGTCGAGTCAAGAGTCAAGGGTCTAGAGTCTAAAGTCTAGAGTTATAGGGTCGGGAGTCAAAAGTCAAGGGTCGACAGTCAAGAGTCAACAGTCAACAGTCGAATGGAGGAGGACTCTAGACTGTAGACTCCAGGCTCGTGACGCTTTAGAGTCCGGCTTCAGCCCTCAGAATATCGGCCTTATCAATCCTCTCCCATGGAGCCTCTATATCATCGCGCCCAAAGTGCCCATATGCCGCTGTTGCCTTATAGATAGGACGTCGCAACTGAAGGGTTTCGATAATGGCCGCCGGACGAAGATCGAAGTGTTTCTGAATAAGGTCATAGATGATGTCTTCATCCACTTTGGCAGTCCCGAAGGTCTCGAGAGAGACCGAAAGCGGGCGGGCAACCCCGATGGAATAGGCTACCTGAAGCTCGAGGCGATCAGCCAGGCCGGCAGCCACAACGTTCTTAGCGATGTAGCGAGCCATATATGCGGCAGAACGATCCACCTTGGTAGGATCCTTGCCAGAGAAGCATCCCCCGCCATGTCGGGCCAGTCCGCCGTAGGTATCAACCAGAATCTTGCGGCCGGTGAGCCCGGTATCCCCCATTGGGCCGCCGACGATGAATCTCCCGGTGGCATTTATGAAATACCTGGTGCCGCTATCCAGAAGCCAACCGGGGACCACTGGCTTTACGACTTTCTCGATGATGTCTTCCCGAATCACCCTGGAGGCAGTGGCATTATCGTGCTGAGCGGCGATAACTATAGCATCGATCCTTTTTGGCACGCCGTATTCATACTCCACTGTAACCTGCGACTTCCCGTCGGGCCTGAGATAGGGGGGATTTTTGTCCTTTCTAGCCCTGGCCAGTTGTTTCGTGAGCTTGTGAGCCAGGGAAATCGTCAACGGCATGAATTCCGGGGTCTCATTGCAGGCAAAGCCTACCATCATTCCCTGATCACCCGCACCGAGCGCGTCCCTGTGGTTATCCGTCCGGCCTCTCTCCTTAACCTCCAGCGATTCATCAACCCCCAGGGCGATATCGGGCGACTGCTCTTTAATGGAAATCATCACCCCACAGGTTTCGTGGTCGAAACCATATTTTGCCCGGGTGTAGCCTACCTCGCGTATGGTCTCCCTAACGATTTGAGGGATTTCGACATAGCAATCGGTGGTGATCTCTCCCATTACCACCACTATGCCGGTGGTTGCCATCACCTCGCAGGCAACTCTGGCAAATGGATCCTTGGCTAGAATGGCATCCAGAATAGCATCCGCAATCAGGTCGCAAAGCTTATCCGGATGCCCCTCGGTGACCGATTCCGACGTCACCAGGGCTGACCTGGAATTCATAAAGGTTAGACTCATCTCTTATTGCCTCCTCCGTCAAGATCATCAGGGGGATTCTCCCCCTGAAACCCCCTAAACTTGTCCCTGCGAAGGCAGGGATGCGGGGAGCGATTAT
>JALPXQ010000027.1 GCA_023271515.1 Dehalococcoidia bacterium
TAGAAATAGGGCATGTGGGAGAGACCCGTTAAGGGCACCGAAGGGGCAAGCCATAGAAGGTGAGAATCCTTCTGCGGACGAAACTCTCAGGTAAAAGGACCGCATGTTGTGGGTTCTCTCTGAAGAGCCTCCTAATAGAGGCACCGAAGGGGCAAGCCTCAATTAGCGTTTGAGGCGAATCTCTCAGGTAGAAGGACAGGGGGAACGGCGGGCAATAACTTAATATTGCCCGCCGTTCCCCCTTCTGCTAAAGGAGCGATGATGACAGTAGTTCTGAAGGGTGCAGCCTCCATACTGGTCCACACGCCGGGTCTTGTCCCCCTGGGCTCCAAGCCAACAAGGGAGATCCCTCGGTTTGAGGGTTTGGGCGAACAATGCCTGGCTCACCTGAGGAGCTATCGGGAGGCGGTGGCCTATCCGCCGAATCAGGTGTTTATTGGCAATATCAGGCCAGACGAGCTGGCCGAGATGAAGCAGCCCTGGTGGAGGAACCCTGTTGAGGGTGCCTCCCGTGAGGGGCCGTATGGTGAGATCATGCCCCAGGATGAATTCTATGGTTTATTGAAGGCCGCAGATGCCTTTGACTTGGTCTGGCTGGAGGAGGGTTTCCGGTCTCAAATAGCCGCAAAGCTCCGTCTCCACCCGTTACTGGGAGGCCTGAAGGGTTTGGAGGGTGGCCGGACTATCGCTGAGATCAAGGACAAGTTGGCTCGTAATGAAGCTTTGCCGCTCAACCTCGACGGTGACCTGGTAGGCTGCGTCTGCAGGGCCCATGAGGAGGATGAGGCTCTTTCCGCCAGTGTCATCCTGGAAGGGTTGAGTGCCAAGGCATCAGCCTTCCTGGCCTTGAGACACCTCCTTGCCAGGGTGAATCCCACCGATCCCAGGGACATTGATTACCTGCTCGACTTCAGTGAAGGGGCTGTTGGTGATAGATATCAAAGGGGTGGGGGGAATATCGCCAAGGCTATCGGGGAGATGGCGGGATGCCTTAATGCTACCGGCGCCGATATCAAGGCCTTCTGCTGCGCCCCGACCCATGCTATAGCGATCGCAGCGGCTCTGGTTCAGGCAGGCACATTCGATGAGATTGCCCTATTGGGCGGTGGCTCGCTACCCAAGCTGGGGATGAAGTTCCAGTTTCATGTCAAGAAGGACATGCCCATTCTGGAAGACACATTGGCAGCAATAGCGATCCTAATCGGAAAGGACGACGGCGTTAGCCCAGTGATCAGGACCGATGCGATAGGAGTGCATCCAATTTGCGCCGGCGCATCGGCTAAAGAGATATACGAAGAGGTGGCGGTAAAGCCATTGAACAAGCTCGGTAAGAGAATCACGGATATAGACAAGTACTCCACCGAACTACACAATCCGGAAATAACCGTCGCCGCAGGGAGGCCGGACACCCCATTGATAAACTACAGGGCATTAGGGGCTCTGGCCTGTTTGAGGGGGGAGATCGGGAAAGAGGCGATGGGCGATTTTGTGCGAACCTATGGCATGCCAGGCTTTTCTCCGACACAGGGTCATATCCCGGCAGCTATTCCCTTCATGGGTCATGCCAGGGATATGATTATGGCGGGCCAGATCGAGAATACGATGTTCATGGCCAAGGGGAGCCTTTTCTTAGCCAGGATGACTGACCTTTCCGATGCAGTTTCAGTCATAATAGAGAGAAATCCCGCGACTACAAAGGAGGTGAGTTAGATGTTTGAAGGAAAGAAAGTGGTGGCATTCGGTGAACGGGATGGTGTGCAGGGCCCGGCGATCGCCGAATGCCTGTCTGCGGCAGGGGCGGAGGTTGTCTTCACCGTTACCGAGTGCATCGTCTGAACCGCGGCAGGCGCAATGGACCTGGAGAATCAAGCGAGGATCAAGAAGTTGGCCGAGCAGTATGGCAGGGAGAACCTGATAGTAGTGCAGGGCGCCGGAGATGCCGATAGCTCGGAACTGGTAGCCGAAACGGTTACCAGCGGAGATCCAACCTACGCCGGTCCATTGACCGAAGTCCAGTTGGGACTTCCCGTTTACCACATTCTGGAACCAGAGGTGAAGCAGCATATTCCATCGGATATTTACGACGAGCAAGTAGGCCTGCAGGAGATGGCACTGGATGCCGAGGGAATTGCCAAAGTAGTGAGAGGAATACGGGGCAATGCGTCAGCAGGATCCTAACCGGCGTGATGTAATCATCATTGGATCGGGGCCGGCGGGCCTCGCTGCGGCCATCTACGCGGGCCGCGCCGGGCTCGACACCCTGATCTTAACCGGGATGTTCATCGGTGGGCAAGCCGCGACGACCGATAGAATCGAGAATTACCCCGGCTTTCCCAAGGGTATTTCCGGAAATGAGCTTACCGACTTGATGCTCAAGCAAGCCGAGCGCTTCGGGGCTCAGGTGGTCAATGACCAGGTTACCGAGGTCGATCTCCTCACGCACCCTTTCGGTGTAAAGACCGCCAGTGCGCAATATGAGTCCAAAGCCCTGATTATCGCCACCGGCGCCTCACCCCGCAAGCTAGGGGTTCCCGGGGAAGAGGAATTCATCGGCCGCGGGGTTTCCTTCTGCGCCACCTGTGACGGATTTTTCTACCAGGACAAGACCGTGATCGTCGTCGGAGGGGGCAACAGCGCCGTCGAGGAAGCCCTTTTCCTCACCAAATTCGCTTCCAAGGTCTACATCGTGCACCGCCGGGATAGGCTGCGCGCAGACGACATCCTCCAGAAAAGGGTAGGAGGCAACGAGAGAATCGAGCTTGTCTGGGATTCCACAGTGACCCAGATCCTGGGCGATGCCCAGGTCAGTGGTGTGCATCTGAAGAACCTGAAAACCGGGCAGGTGAGCACACTGACTGCTGATGGGATTTTCGTTTATATCGGCAATGTCGCCAACACGCAACTCTTCGCCGGACAAATAGAGCTCGATGAGCAGGGCTACGTAATCACCGATGCCAGGCAGCGCACCAGCATAAACGGGGTCTTCGCTGCCGGTGACGTGCAGGAGCGCATCTTACAGCAGGTGGTCACCGCCTGCAGCACGGGTGCCAGGGCGTCCGTGGAGGCCGAGAAGTTCATTGCCGAACTGGAGGATAGGGCATATCCAGGATTCAGTATCGAGTATTGAGTATCGGTAACGGTTCACCTTACTGTCATTCTGAGCCCTTCGCTTGTGTCATTCTGAGGAAGCAAAGCGACCGAAGAATCTCGCTCAGGGCAGGCTCGGCGAAGAATCTCTGAGACCCTTCCCCTTCACTGCCTTCAGGGTCAGGGTGACATAGGGTGGCTGAACAGTTACGAGTATCGCGGGAGGGATGCGTTATGATGATTGAGTTAACTCAGGAGAACTACGAGAAAGAGGTGATACAGTCTGAGTTGCCTGTCCTGGTGGACTTCTGGGGCATTCGCTGCGCCAGATGCATGACTCTTATGCCTGCTGTGGAGAGGTTGGCACAGGAATACAGCGGCAAAGTCAAGTTTGCCAAGGTAGATTGCCCCAAGAATCGGAGGCTGATAGTGAGCCTCCAGGGAGAGGTGCAAACTCTGCCCACCTTTCTGTTCTATCGAGATGGGGAGATAGTGGACAAGCTGGTGGGGGACGACGTCACCGAAGCGGATATCATCGCCAGTCTGGAGAAACTTTGAGATGGAGGTTTAGCATGCGCTTAGAGCTTGGGATAATCAAGATCAAGGACGTGCAATTTGGCGATAAGACCATGGTCGAAGATAACACCTTAGTGGTAAACAAGCAGGAGCTAATTGACCTGATCCTGCAGGATGATAGGCTGGCTGAAGCGGATATCGAGCTGGCGCGACCAGGAGAAGAGGTGAGGATAATCCCGGTAAAGGACGTGATCGAGCCGAGGATTAAGGTAAATGGAACAGGAGAGCTCTTTCCGGGAGTAATCGGGCGGATGGGAACGGCAGGCGTGGGCAGGACACATGTCCTCAGGGGGGCAGCGGTGGTCACCGTGGGCCGCATCGTAGGCTTTCAGGAAGGCTTGATAGACATGACCGGCCTTGGTGCCCGGTACACCCCATTCTCTGAAACAAACAATGTGGCATTGATCATTCAACCTGTCGAGGGGCTAGCCCCTTACGCCCACGAGGAGGCGTTGCGCCTCGCCGGGCTGAGGTCCGCGGCTTACCTGGGTAACGCCGGCAGAGAGGTCGCCCCTGAAGAGGTGGAGGTCTACGAATTGACCCCGGTCACCGATACCACCCTCCCCAGGGTCGCCTATGTTCACCCACTGTTGTCACAGGGTCTGTTGCACGATACCTACCTCTACGGCGTTGACGCGAAGAATATCTTGCCTACCCTCATTCATCCCAACGAACTAATGGATGGAGCGATAACGAGCGGCAACTGCGTCTCCGCCTGCGATAAGCACACCACCTATCATCACATGAACAATGCGGTAGTCAGGGAGCTCTATCGCAGGCATGGCAAGGATTTGAACTTCATTGGGGTGATCATCACCAACCTGAAGGTTACCCTGGCGGACAAGCAGAGGTCTTCAGATTATGCCAGCAAACTGGCCAAACTCCTCGGGGCAGAAGGGGTGATTATCACCAAGGAAGGCTTCGGCAATCCCGATACCGATGTGATGATGCTCTGCAAGAAGATTGAGGATTATGGGATAAAGACTGTGCTGATCTCCGATGAGTTTGCCGGAAGAGACGGTGCCTCACAATCCCTGGCAGATACCGTTCCTCAGGCTGATGCCTTAGTCAGTGTGGGGAACGCAAATGAGGTGGTGACTCTTCCCCCCTTGAAGCGTATCATCGGGGACCTGAACCCGGTGGAGTCCATTGCCGGAGGCTTCGATGGCTGTCTGGCAGCCGACGGGAGCGTGGATATCGAGATACAGGCCATCATCGGCGCCACATGCCAGTTAGGTTTTGGCAAACTAACCGCTCAAGGATATTAGTGCAAAGGAGGAACAAGGATGGGAAAGTATAGAGTAGTCCACTACCTGAATCAGTTCTTTGCTGAGATAGGCGGTGAGGAAAAGGTGAACATCCCGCCCCTGGTCAAGGAGGGGGCTATCGGCCCTGGCAGGATCCTGCAGCAGGCATTAGGGGAAGAGTGGGAGATCGTGGCCACAGTGATCTGCGGCGACAGTTACTTCGCCGAGAACATCGAGGAGGCCTCGGCAAAAGTGGTGGAACTTATTTCCTCCTATCAGCCGGACGTATTTGTGGCCGGCCCGGCATTTAATGCTGGCAGATACGGTGTCGCCTGCGGGGCCTCATGCTCAGCGGTCGGCAAAAAACTTGGCATCCCGGTGGTTACAGGAATGTATAAAGAGAATCCCGGATTGGATATCTATCGCAAGGAGGTTTACATCACCCCCACCTCCAATTCCGCTCGGCGCATGAAAGATGACATCCCTGCAGTCGCTTCCCTCCTGCGCAAGCTCGGCCTCGGGCAGGAGATCGGATCTCCACAGGAGGAAGGTTACTTCCCACGTGGGCTGAGGGTCAATCGATTTGTAGATCGAACAGGTGCGGAGAGAGCGGTGGATATGCTCCTGCTGAAACTCAAAGGCGAGCCATTCCAAACCGAGTATTCCATGCCCACCTTTGAGCGCATTCCCCCCAGTCCCCCCATCGGGGACCTGCGCTCAGCCACAATAGCTCTGGTTACCTCAGGGGGGATAGTGCCCCGGGGGAACCCCGACCGGATAGAGTCCGCCAGCGCCTCTAAATTTGCCGGATATGATATTGCTGGTCTGGATGCCCTGACCCCGGCGGCTTACGAGACGGTGCACGGAGGCTATGACCCGGTTTACGCCAACGAGGATCCGGATAGAGTTTTGCCGCTTGACGCTATGCGTGCCCTGGAGAAGGACGGAACCATCGGTAAATTGTATGATCGCTACTACGTTACCGTAGGCAACGCCACCTCGGTGGCCAATTCCGAAAGGTTCGGGAAGGCGATCGCCGCGGAGTTGAAATCGGCCGGGGTCGGTGGGGTAATCCTTACCTCCACCTGAGGCACTGATACGCGTTGCGGTGCAACGCTAGTGAAAGAGATCGACCGGGCAGGATTGCCCGTCGTACATGTGGCCGCGATAGTGCCCATCTCTCTGGCCGTAGGGGCCAATCGAATCGTGCCCGCGGTGGCTATACCCCATCCCTTAGGGAATCCCGCATTGCCCAAAGATGAGGAAAGACAGTTGCGTCTGAATCTGGTTAAGAAGGCGCTGCAAGCCCTGCAAGTAGAAGTTGAAGAACAGACGGTGTTTGAGGAATGACTTAGGGACACCTCTTGCCTCAATCCTCCCCGGTCACACAACCGGCACAGCTCCTCGGAAAGTGGGGGGCATTGATCAGCCGCCGAATCAATCTAATACTATATACAGCTCCTACTGCCATTCGTGCCTGATGCGCCTGGGAGAAGAATGGCCGGGTGTGGTTGAGTTTTTGGTCAAAGGCAGAGGGCAAAAAGGATTGTGGGAAAGTCGAAGACTTCTCCAAGCATCGTCTCCTGGGAGATTCAAACGGAGGTGTAACCCGAAATGCGAGCTATCTTGAGCGTTTCAAACAAAACAGGACTGGTTGATTTTGCCAGAGGTCTGGTGGACCTGCAGGTGGAGATATTCAGCACCGGAGGAACGAAGAAAACGCTCCTCGAAGCCGGAGTGCCGGTGCGCAGCATCAGCGACATTACCGGATTTCCCGAGATCCTCGATGGCCGGGTGAAAACCCTTCACCCCGCGGTTCACGGTGGAATCCTGGCTCGCCGTGATCTCCCCAGCCACGTGGAGGAACTGGCCGCCAGTCGGATCGGCACCATCGATATGGTGGTCGTCAATCTCTATCCCTTCGTCCAGACCGTTACCAGACCCGATGCCACCATGCAGGATGCCCTGGAGAACATTGATATCGGTGGCCCTACCCTGATCCGGGCAGCGGCGAAGAATTTCCCTCACGTCATTGTGGTGGTTGCTCCCGCTGACTATCCGCTCATTCTGGAGAGGTTGCGCTCCGGCAAGATGCGCCAGGATGAACGCCGCAGGTTGGCACAGAAGGCATTCCAGCATGTGGCCATGTACGATACCGCCATCGCTCAATATCTGTTCCAGGGAGAGGGCGGCTTCCCCGAGGATATGACCATCGCCATCAAGAAGCGCTTTGATCTCCGGTACGGAGAGAACCCGCACCAGTCGGCCGCCTTCTACCGCGAGGAGCGGGTGGGAGCAGTGAAGGAAAACAATATCTGCACCGCAAAGCAGCTCTGGGGAAAGGATCTTTCCTTCAACAACATCCTCGATGCCGATGCTGCCTGGAATGCAGCCGGTGAGTTCTCTGAGCCCACTGTGGCCATCATCAAACATACCAATCCCTGCGGGCTGGCCTCCCATCCCGATCTTGCCGAAGCGTATCGCCGGGCTCTCTCTGGCGACCCTGTCTCCGCCTTTGGGGGAATCGTTGCTGTAAACAGGCCCCTGACCCTCGCCATCGCCCGCGAGATCATCAAGACCTTCTATGAGATAGTCATCGCTCCGGGGTACGAGTCCGACGCCGTGGAAGTGCTCAAAACCAGGAAGGACCTGCGGATACTGGATATGGGACCAATGGAGGCAGCAGTGCCGGCCGGCCTCCTCGACTTTCGCCGTGTCGGTGGAGGACTCCTGGTTCAGACACCGGACATTCTTGCCGAAGACCCGAGAAGCTGGCGAGTGGCGACCAGGCGGGAACCAACCCCCGAAGAGATGGAAAGCCTCACCTTTGCGTGGAAGGTGGCTAAATATGTTAAGTCCAATGCCATCGTACTTGCCAAAGGCACCACGCTTCTGGGAATGGGTGCTGGACAGCCAAGCCGGGTGGATAGCGCGGAGATCGCCCTGAAGAAGGCTGGAGCAGAGGCGAAGGGAAGCGTGATGGCCTCCGATGCCATGCTCCCCTTCCCGGATGCTCTGGAGATAGCAGCCAGAGGCGGCGTCACCGCTGTGGTACAACCCGGCGGCTCGCTGCGAGATGCTGAAGTGATCGAGGCAGCCGACAGCTACGATCTGGCGATGATCTTCACCGGGGTAAGGCACTTCAGGCACTAACTAAAATCTTCTTGCCCGCTGCCATCGTTTCGGCGATCAGGCCGATGATTCGGTCATTGCCCCTGATGACGCTCGCCCAATAGATCTCACCCCGGCCGAGGATGTCCTCACGTGCCAGGAGTTTCCGCAGCGTCTCAGAATCCATCCCACGTGCCTCAGTCGCCGGACTCATGGTAACCATGGGAGGGGCGGTGGCGAATATTTTAATCGGCTGATCCTTAGCCGATTCCAGAAACTCTGTGACACCTTGATAGCCGAGCGGGAAGGCGATCTCCATTGTCTCGGTGACGATGGTGGTGGTGCCGCCTCGCATGGCATACTGGAGAAACTCTATTACAGCAACCTTTGCTGTCCGCCGCCCTCAGCAGCATAGCCCAGATGGGCTCGTGCCGGTTCCCCAACTCGCCTCCCCGCCGGCGTTCGAATCACAAATCCCATCTTCAGGAGAAATGGCTCGACGACATCAACCAGGGTATTCGTCTCCTCGTTCAACGTAGCTGCCAGGGCTTCGACACCGACCGGACCGCCGCGGTAATTCTCCAGAATGGTGGTCAGATACAGCCGGTCAAGCCGGTCCAATCCGGCGCGGTCAACACCTTCCCTGGTCAGCGCCTCGTCGGCGAGCGCCTGAGTGATCTTCCCATCGGCAGTCACCTCCGCATAGTCCCTGACCCGGCGGAGCAACCGATTGGCAATCCGCGGTGTTCCCCGGGAGCGCCGCGCGATCTCCATCGACCCTTCTTCATCCAGGTGAACCCCCAGAATACGGGCCGATCTCTTCACTACCCTGGCCAACTCCTCGGGAGCATAATAGTCGAGATGATAGATCATTCCGAAGCGATCGCGCAGCGGTGGAGTCAGCAGGCCGGCCCGCGTCGTTGCCCCCACGAGGGTGAAGTGCTTCAGTTGATAGGGAAGCGTCCTGGCGAAAGCCCCTTTGCCATAGATGAAATTTACCTCGAAGTCCTCCATCGCCGAATACAGATACTCTTCAATGGTACGAGAGAGCCGGTGAATCTCATCGATGAATAACACCTCACCGGTATCGAGGTTGGATAGGATACCCACGATATCAACCGGCTTCTCCAGCGCAGGTCCAGCGGTATGGATGATCCTTGACTGCATCTCGCCGGCGATGATGTGAGCCAGAGTGGTTTTACCCAGCCCTGGTGGACCATGAAAGAGGATGTGGTCTATTGGTTCACCCCGGTTCCTGGCCGCTGTCAGGGCAATTACAAGGCTTTCCACCACCTCTCGCTGCCCGATATACTCATCCAGAGTCCGGGGGCGAAGGTTCCAGATAAAGCGCGCCTCCTCATCCTGCTCCTTGAAGACCCCTGCTCCTTCCTTAGCTGTGCCCTGGCTCGATGGGTTGCGGCTCATGTCGTCCATTTTCTCTCCGCTCGAAATACCTCACGAATAAGTCCCTCGGTATCCGTTAACCCGGGATTCTGCCCCAGAGCCTCCTCGACCTTTAGCCTGGCATCAGCGCGCTTATACCCCAGACCTGTCAGCACCTCGACGGCCTCGTCTTTAATGTCCTTCCTGGTCACTGCCGGCATACTGTCGTAGCCCTCATCCTTGAGCAGGGCAAACTCGGCAACCTTTTCCTTGAGCGTGGCGATGATCTTCTGGGCGGTCCTCGATCCGATCCCAGGCATTCTCTGGAGAACCTGCGCATCCCCGCTCTCAATAGCGTTGGCTACCGTGGATACTGAGAACACGAATGCCCGGGCCGCCTTCGATGGGCCGATATCCTCAACGGCGATCAGCTTCTCGAAGAACCGCCGCTCGAAGTCGTTGTTGAAACCGACCAGAACCGGCCGGGGCTGCCTCTCGGAGACATGATAATAAACTTGAAGAGCGATCTCATCGCCCTCCTCCTTGCCACGATCCATAAGGGATCGCATGACAAACAGGGGGAGCAGCACTTCATACCCCACCCCGTTCACATCCACTACTACCTTTGAGGTTTCGTTATCGATGCCTCTGATGGTTCCCTTGATGTAGGAGATCATTTCCTTGTCCTCCCTATCCTGCGCGGGTGACCTTTTGGGGTGACACATTGACCGGCCCTTACCACAGCCATGATCGGGCTGGCTGCTATCCAGTGATGGCATATCGCTACTGCTAACGCATCGGCTATGTCATGAGGCTGGGGCAGTTCCTTGAGTCGGAGCCTGGCGGCAATCGCCTGCTGCATCTGCACCTTCGAGGCGCGACCGCTTCCGGTCAGGGCTGACTTGATCTGGGTAGCGGCATAGCTGAAAACCGGAACCATGCTCCTGGCCGCCGCCAGGCAAATGACGCCCCTGGCGTGCCCCATCAATATCGCCGTAGCGGGGTGTTCGTAGTGGGAGTAAAGCTCTTCCAACGCCATGGCTTGCGGACTAAACCGCCCCAGCACATCAATTATACCATCGTAAAGCAAGGACAATCTCACCTCCAGCGCATCATTAGCGGAAGCGGCGCGGATCACGCCACCTTCCAGCAGGGAGATCTCGCGATCAGATATCTCGATAACGCCGTAGCCGGTAGTATTCAGTCCGGGGTCAATGCCGAGGATTCTCATTTGTCGCCCTAACTGCACTTAGTATACCCGCAACCATAACAGATGTGACATCCCTCCTGATAGACCAGAAGGCCGCCACAATCGGGGCACTGCCCTCCCATAAAGCTTCCCGGCTTCACAGGCATCCCCCCGCTATCGGTACCCACCATCTCAGGACCACCGGCACTATTCTGTGGAGGGCCATTGTTGAGATGGCGCTCCAGCACCGTACCAATAGCATCCGCACAGGAGAGCACCGCACGACCCCTGTCCCAGGCAATGGACGGACATCTGATTCCCTTTATGTGTTTTACCAGGGATTCCACACTCAACCCTGCCCGCAGCGACATAGAGATCAGCCTGCTGATAGCCTCGAGCTGTGCCGACGCACAACCCCCGGACTTGCCCAGGCTGGTAAACACCTCACAGATTCCCCGCTCATCGAAGTTCACCGTGATATAGAGATTGCCGCAGCCGGTGGTCATCTTCTCTGTTACACCAAAGGTGGCGTCCGGCCTTTGGCGGGGTACCATTCCCTTTTCTTCCGGTCGCTTCTCCTTCCCAATGTCCAGGACCTGAGCTTCCCGGCTCCGGTCCCGATAGATAGTGATGCCCTTGCATCCCTCTTTGTAAGCCAGCATATATGCCCTGGCCACATCCTCCCTGGTGGCCTCGTGCGGGAAGTTTATGGTCTTGGAGACAGCGTTGTTGGTATGTCTCTGAAAGGCAGCCTGCATCCTGACGTGCCACTCGGGGCTGATATCATGGGAGGTAACGAAAACCTGCTGTATCCATTCCGGTATTCCTTCTATGCCCCGAACCTTGCCTTGCTCTGCCAGGGCTTTCATGAGTTCATCGCTTAAAATCCCCTCCTTCTTGGCGATCTCCTCAAAGAGGGGGTTTACCTCCACCAGTTTGTCACCGTCCAATATGTTGCGGGAGTAACTCAGCGCGAAAAGAGGCTCGATTCCGCTGGAGCAGTTAGCGATAATGCTGAGCGTACCGGTGGGGGCAATGGTAGTCCGGGTGGCATTCCTCACCCTCGGGGCTTTGCGTTTGTCGTAGATGCTGCCCTCGAAAGCGGGGAAAACGCCTCTCTCCCTGGCCAGCTCCACCGAGGCGGCGGTAGCTTCCTTCTCGATGAATTCCATGATGCTCTTGCCGGTCTTGAGTGCCTCTTCGCTATCGTAAGGGATTCCCAGTCGCATCAGCATATCAGCAAAGCCCATCACCCCCAGTCCGATCTTGCGGGTGGACTTAGTCGTCTCCTCTATCTCCGGAAGCGGAAACTTGTTCACATCGATGACATTGTCCAGGAATCTGACAGCCGTTTTCACGACCCGGGCGAGCTTTTCCCAATCAATAGCTGGGACCCCATCCTCTTCGCCGATCATCCTGGAAAGATTAATGGAGCCGAGATTGCAGCTCTCATAGGGGAGAAGCGGCTGTTCGCCGCAGTTATGAACATAGAGCCCATTGGCATCGAAGGCGTTTATGCCTGGAATCTGGACATCATAAACGTCCTCCTCGCCCTCGAGAACCACCTCGGTTACAGTAGCGACGAAGCGCTCCCGGTTCATTCTCCTCTTATAGCAGTTGATAGCTTCTTCAAGTTTTCTGCCTTTCTCCACATCGGTGAATCCTATTTCGCTGCAAAAGCGCCTCAGATTCTCCTTTGATATTACCAGTTCATGCTGTGGCTTTATGGAATATTCTTTGGTTCCACCCTTCCCGTCCGGCAATCTTGAAGCGCCACTGACACACCGGTTCTGATAAATCCGGGAGAAAATCCCACGCCGCAGCAACATCCGCTGAACCGACTTGAGCATATCCAGGTCACTTTGAGCAAGCCTCACACTAATACCCTTTGCTTGACTTCCCTGGACTGAGCCATCGGCATCAAATAATCCCCTGAGAAGGCCTCGGTAAAACGCTGACGACGCCCTCTCCATCTCTCTGGTGATCGTTTTCCTTCCGGGATTTAACCCCAATCTCCTGGCCAATCTTCTTATGTACCCCACGGATAAACGATATTCCATCCTGCCCCTTACTGCGCTCCACCCCTTGAAATCCTCTCGATGAGGCAGAGATTGAGCAACAGCCAACGCCTGAGCCCTGACTGCCTTCGCTCCTTCACCCTCTCCCCAGGACGAAAGTATGGCCTTGTCCTCTTTAATCGTCCCGTCACCCAGAAGCAACCCGATGAGGTATCCCTCATCCTCAGTATACTCCCCCTCCCAGGTCCCGAATTCTCTCTGATCATTCAGGATAACTCTGTCTCCCGGGGCTAGATCCACAACCTTAACCCACTCCATTTCTGTTCTGTATCTGGTCATCTCTGTTGTTGCCATGATGGGATGCTCTGCGGTAGCCCGCAATTCAAAGCCCTCCCGGGTCTTCACCCGGTAGACAGGTTTCACCCCTGTCCTGAAGAAGCCCTTTTCTGAGCTTTGTACCGCCCTCCCCTCGACCACCGCCACGAACTTCCTGCCGATCACTTCCTTGACCGGCCTCGGCCCGGCAGCGGTCATGATCCACGTATCAGCGCTCACGCAAGGATTGGTGCTTTCGATTGAACCGAGGTGCGGGGTGGGGTTATCCCTGTTGATGCGGTCCAGGAAAACCAGCCCCGGGTCGCCATTTCGCCAGGCCATATCCACCATTTTGTCAAATACTTCCCGGGCATTTAGCCGGCCGGCGACCTCCTGCGTCCGGGGGTTGATGAGATCATAGTCTGCACCCTGCTCCACGGCTTTCATAAAGGACTCAGTAACCGCCACCGAGATGTTGAAATTGCTGAGGACGTCGTGATTCTCCTTGCACGTTATAAAACTCATAATATCGGGGTGGTCTACGTTCAGGATCGCCATATTAGCGCCGCGTCGCATCCCGCCCTGCTTGATGACATCCGTAGCCGCATCAAATGCCCGCATGAAGGAAACCGGGCCACTGGCAACACCACCGGTGGAGCCCACTCGATCCCTCTCCGGCCGCAGCCGGGAGAAAGAGAACCCGGTGCCGCCGCCGCTCTTATGGATGAGAGCGGTATATTTTACCGCATCGAAGATCGATTCCATGGAATCCTCTACCGGCAGAACGAAGCATGCGGAGAGCTGCCCCAGCTCACGGCCGGCGTTCATCAGAGTGGGGGAATTGGGCAGGAATTCCAGATCGGCCATTATCCGGTAGAATTTCTCTTCCCACGAACGAATATCAGCCTGGGGGTCGTACATCTCCTCGGCAGAGGCAATGTGGCGCGCCACCCGGCGGAACAATTCCTCCGGCGATTCAACAACCTGTCCATCCTTATCCTTTCTGAGATACCTTCGCTCCAGCACCACCATAGCATTAGGGGCGATTTCAATGACCCCTGATCGGGATTCGGCAGGACGACCTTGCGCCTGAACCCCTGCCTGCGTAGGGGGAGGCTTCTCAGGGGCGAGTTTCGCCGAGGATCCTCTTTTCTTTCTCGCCTTCGGGGTCTCGGAGAGAACTTCCCTTACCTTAGCCTGGATCTCCGCCTCCGAAACCCTACGACCCCTGATCCCGTCTGGCACCAGGTCCTCCATCCCCGGTAGAGGTTGAATCCGCTCCAGCCGCGCGATCACCTGTTGGGCGAGTTGTTCCAGCAAATCCCTGTCAGCGATGCCGGTGGATTCAGCCGCCGCAAAAACTGCCCGAGCAATCTTGTTCTTCAGTTGGCGGTCGGTGAGATTGTCTTTTCCACTTTGTCTTACAACCATGACACTACCCTCGGCTATCCTGTCGAAGAATGGTTACTCCTGGACATGAGGGGCAACTGGCCGGCGATCTCATGCCTGGCGGCGAGGGTGTCCACCTCCTTTTTCAAGCTCCCGATATCGGTAAATGCCCGATAGACGCTGGCGAATCGGATATAGGCAATATGATCCAACTCCAGCAGCCGCTCCATAACCATCTCTCCGACCGCCGAACTGGGTATCTCGCTCTTGCCCATGCGGTGCAGCTCCGCCTCAATGTCGTCCACCAGCTTCTCCATCGCCCCGGTAGGGAGGGGACGCTTCTCGCAGGCTCTGAGGATGCCACGGAGGAGTTTCTCCCGGCTGAACCTCTCCCGCCGCCGGTCTTTCTTAACGATAACCGCATTAGCGTTCTCTACCCGCTCCTGGGTAGTGAAACGAGTCCCGCATTTCAGGCACCGACGCCGGCGCCGTATGCCTTGATGCACACTGCGAGAGTCAGTCACCCGGGAATTCTGATGACCACAGTAGGGACACCACATAATTCACCCTATATATGGTAATGCCCAAGTAATATATCACAATATGTGGGCATTGTCAAGACGGCAAAGATCGGAAGCGAGGAGATCAGGCAAGGGAATTGACAACTGCTTCCCCTTGATATATCATCAGAGGTGTAGATGGGCGGTTAGCTCAGCTGGTTAGAGTGCTTGCTTGACATGCAAGAGGTCACTGGTTCGAGTCCAGTACCGCCCACCATACTGTACGGTAGGCAGAACTCCTACCTTCTCATTGGTTATACCTCTTTAACAAAACTCCTGATAAAAGCCCTCCTTTCAGTAAGGGGGCTTTCACTTAGCAGGTTATGCAGGTCATTGACATAGTGCCTTACCGTCTTCAGGTCACCCAGCTCGACCCTTCTCTCAGATAACATGTTTTCAATCTCTGTCCTTCTATCCTGCAACTGCTCCTGGCGGATCCTCAATTGACGAATTCTGGGTGCTAGGTCATCAAGTTCTACTTTGCCGGTTTCAATAGCATC
>JALPXQ010000028.1 GCA_023271515.1 Dehalococcoidia bacterium
ACGAGCAGCTCCCTCGGCAGATCGGTTTGAGCTATCACCGCCGCAGCGCATACTGCAAAGGTAGCCGCATCCCCGGACTCGTTCTGGATGGCGATACCGTCCATGCCCAACATCATCCCCATACGCTCTACGCGATAACCAGTGACTTCTTCTGCCATCCGGCTGACTTCCCCGGTGGAGGCGGTATCCCTGACCCTTACTACCAGCGCAGCAGGATGGGAAAAAGTCTTATCGTGACGGAAGAGGGCCGTCTCCCCACCCACCTCGATTTTCCTCTCACCCGTGCCTATGGTAACCAGACGCATCGGTGGGGAAGAGGCGGCTGTCAATGACCTTTCTGCCTCCTCGCTGATATCGGGACATGCTGCAGGCTCCGTCTGGCCTGAGGCCAGCTTCATGGCGAAAGCCAGGCAGGTAGGGAAGCCACACTTGTATAATTACCTATCCCATTAGTTTGCCGATAGCGAATTTAACCAGCTCCACTGCTCCTGGATGGCACATAACGACCAGGTCGGCACCGGCATGGATGCAGGTTGTAGCGGTCAATGTTTCCCAAAGGACGGCTCGCTCTGCCGGGTCTCCCCAGGCAGCGGGCACCCCCCGGGTTGCCCTGGATTCCTTCTGATGCCGGCTTTCAGGACCGGCATGGCTGATGATTGGCCTGGCACACATCGCCTCGCCCATGAGGGCTGCCAGCCTCAGGCGTTCTATAGTAGAATAACTATACTCCAGGCCATATCCGAGTGCGGCCGTATCCGGATCCATTATGACTGAGTCGGAGGGCACACCTATGTCGGCAAGCAGGGCATTCAGTTGTTTAGCGAGATTGAAATCTACCGGGGTCTTGGCGATGGCAACATGGCCGTCCGAGATACAAACGGCGGCAATGGTGCGATAGTTCTTCTCTTCACAGTTGCCCAGTGCAATACGCCGGCCCCGTGCCGCCCTGGATGCGGCCACCAGAACCTCATTGTCTTTCTCGGGTATACCTGAACCCAGGACGATGAGCGGGAGATCAATCGCCGAAAGCACCCTATCTACCACGATCCCGGCTTCGGCGCCCCCGGTGTTTCCCATGCCCGGATGGGCACCCTGCAACCTCAGCATAACGATATCGGCACCATACTCTACCGCTTTCCTGGCCCAGGCTGCGGGGTCGCTGGTGACAGCTCCCCAGGCAGAAGTCAGAGCAGCGGGCCAACCGGATGGCTCACTGTCCCAGACCTCCATGGCGATCGCCGGCGGATTAGGAATTGAGCCCTCGAATTTGAGGAAGGGAAGGGTGTTGGCCCCGCCAATGGTAACGCGCTTGCAGCCGTCGCCGCCAAGCCTCACCTCCCCCACCTTGCCCGTCCATTTCTCTACCGGGACCTCTACTGCCATGATCACCTCACCTCCCCTTCCATTTGGGAATCCTTTTCTCCCGGAAGGCGTCCATTCCCTCCTGGCCATCCTCGGTTGAGGCATTGATGGAGATCATCTCGATGGCGTAGGCGTAAGCCTTGCTGTGTTCCATATCTGCCATCCGATAGAATGACTGTTTGCCCATCCGAACCGCCAGCGGAGCCTTGGCGGCAATCTTTTCGGCCATCTCCATCGCCGTTTCTTCCAGCTTCTCCCGTGGGACAACCCTATTTACTAATCCGGCCCTCTCCGCCTCGCGGGCGGAGATTGCCTCCCCGGTCAAGATCAGTTCCAGGCATTTCTTCCGTCCCAGGGAACGATATATACCAGCCATAGGAGTTATGCAGGCAAAACCGATATTTACCCCGGGTGTCTGAAATAGCGCGTCCTCTGAGGCTATCGCCAGGTCGCATCCGGCAGCTAGAGCGCAGCCCATGGCGGTTGCATGACCCTGAACCGCGGCGATAACCGGTTTACCCATACCGGCCATGGCCTCCAGTATACGCACCGATTTCCCAAATATGGCCCGGTACTCCATCAATGTCTTTCCGATGAATTCGGAGAAATCGTGGCCGGAGCAGAAAGATTCCCCGGCACCCTTTAGAATCACTGCCCCCACTTCAGAGCCTTCCATCTCCTGGAGGGCATGGAGGAGCTCCTCCATAAGCTGGGCATTCAGGGCGTTGCGTACCTGAGGGCGATTCAAGGTGAGTATCCCTATCCCACGGTTCTTCTCAACCATGATCACCTGGTATCCTGACATAAAGCACCTCCTCTAGATTCATTATAGCATAGGATCCATCGTCAGCGCCGGATGCCCCCTTTCCTCGAGGAAGGCGAGAAGAGCATCAGAGTCAGCACAGGTATCACCACCCTGGCGTGCCCGATTATTCCCGGAGTTTGTGTGGCCGCTGCCATCGCCAACAACTCAGAGAAGGTCATTCCCATGGGTGTCACCGAGCTATCCTCTCTCTCGACGACCATGACGCCGCCCGCTTCCGGGACGAGTACCGTCAGGCATTCACAGAGATTGAAGACACTTGGCGGATCATCCAGTTATGCTCTCCCACTCCCCCTTGATCGGATCCAGGCACCCTTCCTTAACTACCGGCTGGTTGGGTCCGATGGGGTTGATCTCGTAAGATGCCTGGCAGTCAAGGAAATTTACCGCTCCGCATATCCCCGGCTTCTGGGGGGTGATAATGCAGAGATGATAGGGGGTGAGGGATTGACAGGAGAGACAACTGTAGAAGGTGTCCACGTCCTCTTCCCGCATTCCAGCCACCCTGGAATCCCGCTCCCGATAGGCTGCTCGGGCCTGCTCCCGAAGCCGGCTGAGCCTGTCTTCCTCGGTGTAGATAACAACCTGTATCTTGTCCACGATGGCGGATTCTCATTCTATCTCGCTGCCCCTCGTACTGCACGCCCTCGGCACCACTGATGAGGTGCAGTATCCGGCGCTCCAGAACCGCTTCAAATTCTTTCTTCATGCGGCGACCGGCGATCTCAACCAGTAGCCCCATCGGTACCTCCGGGCCCGTTTCTTCAATCTCAGGGCCAACCACCTTTATGTCACCGTCCTTCACCTCCGCCATATCCCTCATGTTCAGCCATTCGAATCCCTTGAATTCCACCTGGAGATCGTCCGCCGAGATCGTCTCGCCCTCGAACTCGGTCCCGTATTCAACCGGAATGGCCGGCGTGGGGAGAACGATGCCCTTTATGCCTCCGAGGTCGAGGCACCTGTCTGCCAGGGTTTCCGCCTTCTGCAGATCGTCCTCACCGGAGAGCCGGTCAAAGGGGAAGCTAAAGAGACCTGAAGGAGTGAAGTCCGCCCAGGGAGAGTCCACATCGGTCACTACCGGGAATCCACAGGCGATGGAGCCAGCCAGCGCTGTCAGACCATGCTCGTCCAGAGGGCCTAAAGAAAGATGGAAGACTTGAAGATTCGAAAGGAGCAGACCCTTAGAGTGGAATTGATGGACAAGCCTTACGGCCACCTCACTGCTTCCAGGCGTCCCCGAAATTAGGGCCAGACCGGCAAGTCTTCCGTCGAGGAGCCTGATGCCCAGGCTCCGCACCCTTTCCCCGGCCACTGGCCCGTTATAGCTGAAGCCATCCCTCACTACCGGCTCCTGGCCCCGGGCAGCGCCCATGGCCAGGATAGCCTCCTGAGCAAGAAGCGATGCCAGGCCGGCTCGCTTCATCCCGTCCTGAGACCTCTCCGATCCCCCGATCAGGCCGGTCGGCTCTTCCAGAAGCCTGCGGGCTTGCCGAAGCATCAGGCTGAGGTCCGGTAGTTTCTCTACCTTGTGCCCGAGGCAGCCGTAGCTGATAGGCAGGCCGTAGAGGGCGGGGTTTCCTTCCCTGTCTCGTGGGCCAACGGGTGCCTCTGTGTCCAGCTCCCCCCAAAGCCTGCTCCAGCTCGACTTCGGCCCTTTCGATGAGCTGTTCTACGATCTTGAGCATGGAATCTGGCATTGACTTCATTTGCCTTCGGGAATCTCTGCGGATGGCTGAAAGTGCCGGGAACTGGGGTGGCAAGCAGGGGACCTAAAACAGTTATGTTCTGGGCTTCCCTGCTAACAGGCCGGTTTTGGCGGCTATGTCCACTACCGCCCTTCGAAGAGGCGAGTCGGGAGGGAGTTCGGTGAGTGGCCTTCCCTCAGTTTCCAGAGAGGCCATATTCGGGTCTTCGGGAATAGTAACCAGGAGATCGAGCCCGGCACCGGCTATGAGATCACCCATCTGTGGGGAGATGTCCCCGGCAAGCCGGTTAACGACCAGATAAATCTGTCCCACGTTGGTACGCAGATCATCGATGAGCTTTCTGGTACGCACGGCAGCGCTAATCCCTCGGGCGGTGGGATCCGATATGATGAGCAACACATCCACATCCCGGGTGGTCTGACGGCTGATATGCTCCATTCCGGCCTCGTTGTCAATGACCACATACTGATAGTTTCCGGCCAGCTTGTCCAGGACATACCGAAGCATGTGGTTTACAGCGCAGTAGCAACCCTGGCTTTCGGAGCGTCCCATCGCCAGAAAATCGAGTCCAACAGATTCCACCAGTCCCTCGAATATCCTGGCATCAAGCCATGCCTGCTTATCGGTCCCCGGGGCAAACTCAGCCCGGGTGATCTTCTCCTCCATAAGCTCCCGAATACCACCAATGGTGTTGGTCTCATCGTCGAGGGGAAGACCCAGCGCTTGATGCAAATTGGTAGCCGGATCCCCATCAACCGCCAGGACGGGCGGGCTTTCCTTCGCCAGTAATGCTGCCAGAAGGGCGGAAATGGCTGTTTTGCCGGTCCCGCCCTTCCCGGCGACAGCAATGGTAATGGACATTTTAACCTCCGGTCAAACTCCTGGCAAGGGCAGGAAGAAAGCCCGGGAGTTCGCCCGCTTCTCTAGGGCCGACCACTATCTCCCATCCCGGTAAGGCCTCCTCCAACTCGCCCTTGATCCGGGCTACCTTGCCCGGGATGACCAGCTTGCGATGCTTCACCCTTTCTTCGATGCCCGACTTCTTGATAAAGGCCCCCACCGAGTCGCCGCTGAATTTACCTGCCCCCCAACCGGTGACCACACCGAGCCCCTCGGTATCTTTCACGCACACAAAGGCATGAACCTTGCTCTCCTCGGTGGCCGAGGAAACCAGGAAATAGGTGAGGGACCAGTTTGAGGTAACCAAAACAGGCGCTTCGTCCTTGGGCTGACCTACCTCGTAAACCCCCTGCTCGATCGCCAGCGGCATGCGAGGATCGGTGTAAATGTTGAGCCGCTGTACCAGCAGGGGAAGTAGAGAGTCTTTCTTCAGGTCAGAAAGAACGATAATCCCGGCAAATTTAATGACGCACATGGAGGCGGTCAATATCTCTTCCAATCCGTCGCCGGCAAGGAAACAAGGAAAGACAATAGTGGGATAGCCCAGGGGCCGGAAATTCTGCTTCAACGCCGCCCGCCGGATAAGGGTCTGATCTCGCAACACCTCCAGGAAATTCCCTGAGCCGGGGTCTAACACCAGTTCCTCGATCCCTTCCTCCTTCAGCCTGGAGGTCAATGGAATCAGCGCCTCGACACTCTCCGCCTTAACCCCTACCGGAGTGGGCGATTGCTTTATCAGAGGTATTGCCTGCTCAAGGTTGTCCTTCGTTATCGGATAGAGGAGCGGATTCCGGCCGGCGCAGATGTCCCTCGCCGCGAAGAGGGCACCAAGGTCCTCAGAGATCAAGATGATCCCTGCATCGCCCGCGTCACAAACCTTTTTGACCAGGGCCTCATACTTCGCCTTCTCTCCCGATTGAAATTTGAGGGCAAAAAGATCCGCCCTGAGGGTCAAACCGACCCTCTCAAATTGAAGCTCCTTCATCTTTGCTATCTTATCTTCAACCCCCCCCTCATCTTCCTTATCGGAGATAAGCACCGCGATGCCCGGGGCATGGGCGAAGGTCTTCTCATGCCGATAGATTACTTCCTCGTTGCCGATCTTCAAGGCGCCTTCACCCGAGCCTACGGTAACCAGTTTTATCGGTGGCGCCAGGGCATCCTCCAGTTCCGCCCTTATCTCCTCGGAAAGATAGGGGCATTTATCGACCGTCGCCCCGCCTGAGGCGAGCTTCATGGCGAATGCAAAACAGGTGGGGAAACCGCAGTCTTTGCAGCCCTTTCTTTGAGGAAGCTTCTTTGCAACGTCAGTTCCCTTGATAGGCATTTCTCAAACCCCTTTTCTCGAATTCTCACAAAATCGGGGGCAGGCCTTGACTTCGGATCGTGCGGCAACCATCTCGGAGAAAAGTCAAAAGTTAAGGCCTGCCCCCACTTGTTCAATCCGGAATCTCTACTTCACCTTTTACCCAGGGATGCCCGACTCGCTCCAGGAACTTCGCGAGCTCATCGGTATTCTTCACGTCTTCTTCAGTGGCTATTTTATCGTACAAATCTTCGGGTATCGCATCCCGGTATCTCTCTTTTATGTCCTTGGGCATCCACACCATACGCCCGAATCCGCCGTCAGCCTGGAAGAACTTGGGCGAGCGGAGATACTCCAACCCCATTCCGCAGGAGCCCTCCACCTGCCTTCCCCCGCTGGTTTCCCCAGCCATCCTGGAAAAGGGCAAGCCCATCACCGTCTCGCCAACAAAGTCGCGATTCACCAGGCCGAAGGCATCGACCTCCGGGATGTAGAAGCAGATGGACTGAAAACAGCCGCAGGAGGTGTGGGGATATCCGAAAGAGCTGTAAAGGTAAACCCGCTCCACGCTACCGAGAGACTTATCCTTCGCCGCCAGGTTCACCCCACTGTACTCCCCCCTTGCCGCGTCTATCAGCTCGCCCTTGGGCACGGCGAACACCGGTCCCTCGGGATCGAGCTTGTAAGCTGCCCTGCCGTCGAACCAACTGATCGCCCCGCAGTTGGCCATCCTGTCCGGGGTGATGAAGCAAATGTGGGTAGGGGCAAAGGCCTGACAGAGGATGCAGCCATAGAATTCATCGACATCCTCGTCACTGAGTTCCCTCGCCCTGGCATCCCGGGCCCCATAAACCTCCAAGGCGTGAGGGAGGAGTTCCTTAATCTTCTCCTCATCGGTGATAAGGGTAACGGAAATCTTCTCGATGATATCCAGCTCCGAGGTAAAGAGGAAGATCAGCATTTCGCCGATCTCCCTCAGGGAATTAAGCCCCTTCTTGAATGCGGATTTACTGAGCCGGATCCAGATGTCATCCCGCTGAGCTACATGCCAGAATCCCTCAATGTAATTGGAGTACATATGGATCCTGCGCTCCAAGACCGGCTCCATATCCTTCTCGAGCTCTTCTCCGGCGACATCGATCAGAATGGCCAGGGGGGAGCTTGCCCCTTCTTCAATATCTTTTATGTCCGGCCCGATGACCTCTATCTTCTCATGCTCGACTTCATCCGGCCCCTTCAGGGTCACCAGCTCGAACTTATGAGGTATCTTTGGTCCTCCGAATTCAACCTGTACATCCTCTCTCCTGATGGCCTCGCCCTCATACTGAGGCCCCATATCTACGTGAAACTCACTCATTCGTTGATTCCTCCTTTTTTCGGGATAGATTCTTCACTGAGCGCTGCGAAAATTCGCCTTTACCTAGTGCTGCAAGTTTGTCACCACTTCCTCGAAATACCCTTTCCACTTTTCATCGCTGAGGATGGGCTGGGCATAATCAGCATTGGGATGGCTATAACGGCAAAGGGCCATAGTCTTCAGATGGGGCGCGAAATGCTTGAGCGTAGAAAGCCCCAGTTCCGCCAACTCACATCTGATCCCGGAGAAGACAATCAGGTCATGATTGCCTTCCTTTCTCACTCCCTGCCAATCCGGGTCCTTGAGGTGATTGATGATCTCGATGATATCGTATACGCTGTCCGGCTTAATGCCCAATTCAAGCATTCTCTTCTTCACATGAGCGGTGGCGCAGGTGGGCATATTCACCAGGCGAGCTATCTCCAGGACGTACTCCAGGGATGTCTTCCCATTGTCAAAGTAATGGTCTATGGCACGGGGGCCGGCGACAAAAAGGGGTCTTTTGGCCCTCCTGATCAGGCTGGCGCATTCCCGGGGGTCTTCTATTACCCTGGCTCCCTTTAGCCCGGTTAGAACATTCACTCTCCAGAACGGCAGTTTCATAACCTCCGCCATTATTTCCCTCCTTTCTCTTAATGGATGACGGCCTCAGGCCTCACTTTACTGGGATAAGTGCCGATCAGAGTCGGCAGGCTCAATGCCGGTTTCTCTTTCCATCCTACCTCTTTCAAATATGCCATGACCTCCTTCTTGTAAACCAGGGGGATGTCTCTGGTGCTTCTCACAACGTGATGCAGGTCATCGGGAAGGGTACCCATATACCGCTTGTAAAGCGAGATATAGTGAGTCAGCTTTATCTGCCTCCCCTGAGGGGTATCATTTCTCCTCATACAGAGCTTGGGTATGGTTACCATTGCCCTTTCCTTGCTTTCTATCACATAGGCCAGATGCTCCGGAGTAGGCTCCTGGGTATCCACCAGTTGCCCCGTTCTACCATCCATCACCGTCCAGTCGTCCTCTTCCTTCCTGCTAAGGTAGAGTCGGCGGTATTTAGAGGAATGGGGGCCCAGAACTACGGGAACTCCCCAGCGATTGAATCCAGTGCCGATAGTCGCCGCCTTCTGGGAATAGGCCCCCCAGGCCACCCCACAGGCACCTACCCGGTTGAGTATATAATCGGCGATCACCTCGTAGTTTGCCCGGCTGGGAAGGGTGGCGAAGATATTGGCCACCTTTATCGCCGCTCCGGCGATGTGAGAGTTGGCGACGCAGGAGCCGACGTTAAGGATACAGCCGGCATCGAAGTCAGGCGGATATTTCTCGTAGATCGTCTTCCCCTCCTCATCCTTTTTCATGGCGGCTACCATGGCGGCACACCCGGAGAGACATACGATGTATTTCCTCTTGGCAAACTCCTCGGCCATCTCGGCAATATCCCCAGCGGCCGGATAGTTGGAGCAGCCAACAAAGGCAACAATTCCCGGGATGGTCCCCAGAACAATGGGGCTGCCTACCTTCCTTATCTCCACATCGTGGATGGGGCCGCGCCCCGAGCGGAGCTTGAAGGTCTCCTTGGTGGCCACAGATTGCATTATCTTCACCACAGGCAGATGACGAGGGCATTCCTGCTCACACTTCCCACAGGTAAAACACTGGTCGAAAAGGGAGCGCAATCGGTCAAAACTGCCCTCGGCAGCCTGCTGCATACCCTGCTGGATGGGGAGGAGGTTAGGGCAAGCCTGGCTGCACATGTAAGCTTTACATTTTTCACAACCCTTAGCCAGCTCCTGTGCCTCGGCCTCGTCGATGAAGCCTTTCTTTCGCCGGGGGGCAATCTTGATGGCTACCCTTGCTGCTACCTCTCCCGCCTTCTCGGGATCAAAGATAACAAACTGCTTCCCCTCCTCGACCATTTCCTGAACTATTTCGTCGGTCTCCCTCTCGGTGGCATTCTCAAGCCCGTAGCAGATCTTATCCGAGGCAGCAATCAAGGCGGCACCTGTCTTCCTGGCCTCCTCGGGGACATTGGTCAGTACGCATTGCTCATCGGTGACAATTACATCGGCGATGCCGCATCTCAAGAAGAAGAGCTGTCTGGAGAGGGGGCCGATCACCTTGGCTTTATCTGAGTACCTGGTTACATCGTGGGCGGTGCAACAGATCCCGCAGACTTCAACCTCATCCTCAAGGTCATTAGCTCGCAGGTAGTCGATCACTGCATTTGCCGAGGCGGCGTTGTGTCCGATGCAGAGCACCATCGCCTTGGTCCTGTCTATCGATCCCCATCCGATGTCCACCAGAGGGGTATCGGCAATAGAGGTGGGGTAGCCAAAACCCACGATTTGCGCAATATCGGCAGCCTCCATAACCAGAAGGTCCAGCATCCCGGCATGGAGGTTCTTCACCTCAAAATCCAGGTTGCTTCCCTCCTGCCCGGTGTGTGTTGACGAGACCAGGTGAATAAGTCCTCGCTCCACATATTCCACCACCTTCCTCAAATCACCCAGCGTCTCCGGCTTAAGCCCCGTGACAGTTCTAGCGATCGGCGCCTCGACATTAACCTGCATTCCCAGGTCAATCTTATAGTCCTCCCCGAGCCTCTCGATCAAATAATCGATGAGGTGTCTGGCATGGGCTCCGTGGGCGGAAAGCCCCATGCAGCAAGCGATGAGCACCATCCTCGCCTGCTGGCTGGCGATATCGATCCCGCAGGCGCCCTTCTTCCCTGCGGTAAGGTCACACTTCCCATAGGTGCAGAAGCAGCAGAGGTCGCAAAACGGGGCATAGAATGGCTTATAGGTCTTGAGCAGCCTCATGCTCCAGTTTCTCAGGTCGGGAATCTCCGGCATGGGCGTCGGGCCTATCGGCTCCCACATGTCTTCAGACCGGATAAGTTCGCTAACCTCATCTCGTTCCAGGGTTACCACCATCGTTTTCCTCCTTCTTTTCTTCTCTCGACTCCGAACTCTAGACTCTAGACTCGGTATGCCCGCTCCTAACTTATCAATTCCTTCAGCGCTCTCAAGGTCTCCGGATGCCTCAGGACCAGGATATTAGCTCCCGCCAGGAGCAGGGAAAGAGCGGTAATGCCCTCCCAGGCCAGCCCCTGCTCCTTACTTGCTCTCGCTTCTTTCGTTTTCCAGCACTCCGTTCCCAGATCGGCGATGATAGGCATCTGAGTCATGGCATCCTTGGATATCACCCCTGCCTGCTTAGTGCGCTCCATTATGGTGAAAGTATACTCCATCCCGTACCCCAGCGGCGAGCTCAAGGGATCGATGACGATCCGTTCCGGGGGAGCGAACTTGCAAAGCCCTACATTCAGCTCCTTCATCAAGTTGATGTCCAGCGGGCTCTGCGCAATCAAGCTATGCCCATGCAACAAAGCAGCTCTGCCTATCTCTTCGTGATTCTCCTTCACCAGCGGGCCCAGGAGCAAATTCAAGCCCTGGCAAACCTCCGCCACCCGTGGCAATACCTGGGCATCCTTCTTCTCATCGCCGCTCCCATAGACGATAAGTGGAACCGCGATAGCCTCCACCACCCTCCTGGTGAGCGAAGCGGCCTCATCAGGAGAGGCGTCTTTCCCCGCCGGATCGCTGCTCACGAGTTTGAGGCAGACCAGATCCGCCCCGAAGTCAACGCATTTCCTGCCCCACTCCACCGGATCCCTCACCGCATCGCCGAATGGTTCCAGCACCCACTCCGCCCAGCCCTCAGGCTCCGTATCCCAGACCTCCAGGGCGAATCTCGGCGGATTGGGGGAGAACCCCTCATCGAAAAAATGGAGGGGAAGAATACTCTCCCCCCCCACTTTCGACACTTTCTCTTCGTATCCAATGGTTAATTCCCTCACCTTTCCGGCGTGGGCTTCAACTGGCGCTGTCCATTCCATCGTTCCCTCCTGGGATATTCAAACCTCAAAACGTAATTCTTTCTAACACAGGTCTCTTTAGATGTCAAGCCAGGCATGGGAATAGAGTGTCTCGCCCATGAGCACCTTCACCGTCTTCACATAGTCCCTCTCCTGGTGAGACAGTGAGTCGAGATCGACCTCTTCTCCGTCCATCGTTCTATGGATGAGCTCAACAATCCCGGGCATCTCTCCTCTGTTCAGCCTTACAAGCTCTTCATCCAGGACGTCGGCAATAGCTGAGTATATGCCGCTCCTTTCCAGCATCACCATGTAGGTGCGGTTGAGAATTCCCCGAAGCTCTTCCGGCGTCCCATTGGATATGTTGGAGAGCCCGATGGTTGATTTCACCCCGGGAAGGAGGTCCTGAAGTATACTGATGAATTCCAGAGCGTCCCGCACCTCTTGCTGATTGGCGCTCACCGGCAGAAGTATCGGGTCAACCCAGATATCCTCATTGGGGATTCCTATCTCGTTGGCATAGGCCACCGTCTCCAGGATGCTCTCCACCCTCTCGTCCACGCCCGGCGGCATTCCTCTATCTGCGATCACCGAGATTACCACGTCGGCGTCATAAGACTTGGCCAGTGGAAGCATCCGCTCTTTGCTCTCACTCTTCCCGGAGGCGGAATTAATGAGAGCCCTTTTCTTGCATACCTTGAGCCCGGCCTCCATGGCTATCGGATTCATGGTATCCAGGGAAAGCGGCAGATCGGTTACCTCCTGAACCGCATTCACCAGCCACTGCATGGTTTCCTCGGGATCTCTCCTGGCCGGTCCCAGGTTGAGATCGATATAATCCGCCCCGGCCCGGGCCTGTGCTGTGGCCAGTTCCTGAATAGCTCTGGGATTTCGCTCCTTCACCGCCCCGGAAACTGTCGCCGAGATGATGTGGATGGTCTCTCCGATGAGAATCATTATTCCCCCTTATAAGCCCTTAATATGCCCTTCGGGCAAAATCCTAAATCCGAATATCTAAATCCTAAACAATACCTAGATCCGAATGTTCGAAACTGTTTTGGTCATTAGGATTTGTTTAGGATTTCGGATTTAGTGCTTAGGATTTGGATCGGATTAAAATTCCTATGCCTCAAGATCATCAAGTGGCCTCGCCCCCTTACCCCCCAATGGTCATCATAGCAATAATCCTGGCGGAAGCCAATACAGGATTCAGGCTCACCCGGACGGTCAGCCTGTCTCTAGCTCGAATGCCCGGTAAAGGGCTCGTGCCGCCTGAGGGACTTTTGCCCCATCGATGATGCAGGTGATCCTGATCTCCGAGGTAGTGATCAACTCGATGTTGATGCCTTCCTCGGAAAGGGTCTTGAACATCCTGGCGGCATAGCCAGGGGCAGTCTGCATTCCCGCCCCAACAATGCTCACCTTGCCAAGCGTCGTATCGCTGGCGCAATCCCGGGCCCCAATCGACTCGGCCACCGGCTTGATCACTCCCATGGCTTTGCTCAGGTCACTCTTTGCCACGGTGAACGTGAGGTCGGTAATCCGGTTGATACCGGCATTCTGGACGATGGTATCCACGCTGATATTTGCCCTGGCTAATGGCTCAAAGATGGCACTGGCGATCCCCGGCCTATCGGGTACACCGATCACCGTCACCCTGGCCACATCGGAATCATGGGCAATCCCGCTTACCTTGTTGGTGATTTCCATAGGAACGCCTCCGTGAATAAGAGTGCCCGGATCATCGTTAAATGAGGACGCCACCAGGATGGGCATCCCGTAGGCCCAACCGAGCTCCACCGCCCGGGAATGCAGCACCCTGGCCCCGACGGATGCCATCTCCAGCATCTCCTCATAGCCGATCTCTTCCAGCTTTCGCGCCTGAGGGACAAGCCGGGGATCAGTGGTGAAAACGCCTTCGACATCGGTGTATATCTCGCACCTGTCCGCGGCAAGGCTTATTGCCAGAGCCACCGCCGTAGTATCGGATCCCCCGCGTCCCAGGGTGGTTATGTCCAGCTCATCGTTGACCCCCTGGAACCCGGCAACGACCACAATTCGGCCTTTTTCAAGCTCTCGGCTGATACGCTTGGGGGAGATGCCGGTGATCCGGGCTCTGCTGTAAGTCGAGTCGGTTCGGATTCCCGCCTGGGTGCCGGTGAGGCTGATTGCTTTTTGTCCCATCGAGCGCAGAGCCATAGTGAGCAAGGTGCAGGACACCACCTCACCGGTGGAAAGCAAGTGGTCCAGCTCCCGAGCATCAGGCTTCTCGGCGACCTGACGGGCCAGTTCGATCAGCTCATCAGTGGTCCTGCCCATGGCGGAAACCACTACCACCACTTGATTCCCTTGCTCCCTGGCACGAATCACACGTCGAGCAACATTCTTGATCCTGTCGGCGTCAGCAACCGAGCTGCCGCCATATTTATGCACAATCAGGGACATGTCACTGCCCTCTTTGCCTCCGGCTCACTCTCGCAGAGCTCCCTGTAGTTGCAGTAGGCGCAAAGCCGCCCTGCCTGCTTCGGGAAGAAGCTCTTGGGCCTGGGGATATTCTCCTCTATATTCTCACAGTACCGGTACATCTCCTCGGTCTCTTTGGCAATCTGCCCGGCGAACTCGTCCAGCTCACTCCCGCTGAAGCTGCTTTCCAGCTCTTCGTTGGGCTCGTCCAGATAAACGATGACCGCCTTCACCTCATCCGCAGCGACCTTGAAGATGTCCCTGGCATACAGAACATATCCCATCATCTGCCGCCGGTGTCTCTCTCGATCGGCCTTGCCGGTTTTCCAATCCAGTATGCATAGATTGCCTTCAGTGATGGGGAAGAGGAAATCCGCCTTACAATACGCCTTCAGCCCATTGATGCGCAGCTCCCCGTAGTCCCCTGGTTCGATGATCCAACTACTCCTACCCGGAATGGCCTCTCCGGTCAGCCATTCGTACCACCGGCTCCCGAAGAAGTTTTTCAGACAGCTTCCGACCCTGTCTTTGAGATCAGCGGCATCGATTGTCTCTCGCTGCCCGTAGTAGACCTCCAGGAAATTCTTGCCCTCTATTGCCCGATCCACCTGGGAAGAACTATAGTTCAAGACCTTTTCGGTATCTATTGGGGAGGTTTTTCTTTTCAGCCGACGAAGCAGCGTAGCGATGGTATCGTGCACCGCATTGCCGATTTCCAGGGATGCGCTGGTCAGCGACCTCAGAAACGCCAGATCTTGCGGCGAAACATCTTTATCATGCTTCCTGGCATAATAATCATAATAGTACCACCTCTTGCACCGGTCGAACTTCTCATAGCGGCTGACCGACCAGCCGAGGATAGGGGTGAACGGATATTTCCTTAGCATCGCTAATATTCTATCAGACATCCAACCTATAAGTCAAAGCAACCGGCCCGGTCTCTTGCGACCGGGCGCTGGTTCT
>JALPXQ010000029.1 GCA_023271515.1 Dehalococcoidia bacterium
GGCGCGGAAATCGGGGAGATAGAGAGCAACATCAGCATTGATAACCCCTACCAGAGTCACCAAGGGAATATCCAGTCCCTTGGCTATCATCTGGGTGCCGATGAGAATATCCGCTTCGTGTGACTGGAATTTCTCCAATATTTGTTCGTGAGAATGCTTGCCCCTGGTGACATCCCGATCCCAGCGGAGAAGTCTCGCCTGGGGAAATGCCCTGGCAGTCTCATTCTCCACTTTTTGGGTGCCGATACCCAGAAATTTTATCCGTCGGCTCCAGCATTCGGGACAGGAAGTTGGGGGCAGAATACTGTAATTGCACTGATGGCAGATCAGATAATTCTCCGGAGCATGATAGGTCAGCGTCAGGTCACAGCGGCGACAGCGCATGACATGGCCGCAGCTTCGGCACTGCACAAAGGAGGCGGTTCCCCGGCGATTCAGGAATAGAATCACCTGTTCACCAGCAGAGAGGGCTTCGCTGATACCGCGGGCCAGCGACCGGCTGAAGATGCTGCGGTTACCCTGCTTGAGTTCGCGGCGCAGATCAACGACCTCCACTTGAGGTAGCCCCTTGAGTCTGGAGTCCCCCACCCCGTACCCCTGACTCTCGACTCTCGACTCTCGACTCTCGACTCGTCGGGCTTCGCCGACCCTTGTCGGCAGTTCGAGCAAGTGGTACTGGCCGGTCTGAGCTCGGTGGTAGCTGGCAAGGTCCGGGGTAGCGCTTCCGAGGATCACCACCGCACCGGTAAGCTCAGCCAGCTTCAGGGCTGCGTCACGGGCGTGGTAGAGCGGACTCCTGTCATGTTGCTTATAGGTCCACTCGTGTTCCTCGTCGATTACGATGAGCCCCAGATCGGGCTGAGGGGCAAAGATAGCGCCTCGCGAGCCAATGACCACATCGCATTCGCCATCCCGAATCCGCTGCCATTCATCAAATTGTTCCCCTGGGGAAAGCCTGCTGTGGAGAACGGCCACTCTTCCCGGGAAGCGAGAGGCAAAGCGGGAGATGGTCTGCGGCGTCAGGGAAATCTCCGGAACCAGAACGATGGCCTTCTTACCATGGACGATGGTCTCCTCCAGCGCCCGAAGATATATCTCTGTTTTGCCGCTGCCGGTAACACCGTGCAGCAGAAAAACCTCTCTAGAGCCATTCACGGACGTCTCCTGAATCCTCTCTTGAATCTTGCTCCACGCTGTTTCCTGATCCGGGGTCAGCCTCGGAGGAGCTGTTATTGTGAAGCTACAGTGAGCCAGGGGATCGCGTGCTACCCTGACCTGTTCAATGGATACCAGTCCCTTTTTCTCCAGTGATCGAGCCGCAACCGCAGAGGCCCCTGACTTTCTCGTGGCTGTGGAGAGGGGAACAGCGCCGCTTTCCGCAAGAAGAACTTTCAAGAGTTCAGCCTGTTTGAACGCCTTCCGTTTCTCCAGAGCAGCGATCTCAGCTTGCGCCTGCTGGATATCGATGGACAGGCGAATGTATGGTACCATCCTGGCTTTAACCCTGGGTCTCTCAAGCTCAACGGTCCTGGTCACCACTCCCTTCCGTACCAGTTGATTGATAGTGGCCTCCAGTTGCTTTTGGGGCACCTTGTCACGCAGTCGCCGCATATCAACACGCCCATTCTTTTGCAGAAGGTGGAAGACCTTCTTTTGCATCGGTGTTAGCGCGGCCGTGGTTTCTTTGGGGGAATCAGGAAGGCATTGAACAAAGGTGAGTATCCTCCGCTCAAATCCTGGGGGCAGCATAAGGGATGAGGCGTCGAAATATGAGCACAGGTAGTATTCAGCGATCCATCGGGCCAGCTCGATTTGATATGGTCGTAGAAAAGGGCGTGAATCAATCACTTGAGCAATTGCTCTAGTTGTTTCGACTGGAGAGTAGTCGGTCAGGTTGAAGACCACTCCCTGGAGAAGTCTTGACCCAAAGGGCACCCAGACAGCGCAACCTGTGGATACAGGGGGGTGGGGGGTAGGGTGTAAGTAAAAGTTCGCGGCCTCGCCGGTGGAGCGTTGACCGCAACCTCGGCATACTTCATCCCGTTATCTCGATTTTATCTTCTGGCCAGTCTTCTTTCTGCTCAGGCCTCGCAGATAATACAGCTTTGCCCGGCGGACATGGGCGTGTTTTACCACCTCCACCTTCTCCAGGAGGGGTGAATGATAGGGGAAGGTACGCTCAACGCCGACACCGTGAAAGATCTGCCTCACGGTGAAGCTAGCCCCGGCGCCGCTGCGCCGGGTGCGGATGACAATGCCGTTGAACACCTGCGTGCGTTCTCGCCCGCCTTCAACAACCCTGAAGCTGACCCTGACGGTGTCGCCAGGCCTGAACTCAGCAATATTGGGATTGGCCTCGATATCCACCACTGATCGCATATCCATTTCACTAACACCCTTCATATTCTAACACGATTTGACCCCTTTTTTCCACCCCATTAAATCAAAAAGTTACCGAAATTAGTTAGAATGTAGTCTGGAATTACATACAGGAGGTAAAAGCAGGCTACCTGGAGAAGATGGATATGAAATCGAGAAACCAGTATCTGAAGGTGCTCGGGGAAAGGATTCCCTCTGCCCTCAAAACCATGAACCGTGAACCGTGAACCTGACAACCTGAGTAGTTACGTTTACGTTGGAAATTGAAAAGAGCCCAAGAAACGTTTATAATCAAGCGGAGAGGTGGTAGATTCATGGCATGGAAAGAGGTAAGAAGCGCGCTTCCCGCGGGGAATTACTACTACTCGGGGAATGAAGCCGCGGCGGAGGGGGCTATTGCCGCCGGGTGCCGTTATTATGCTGGTTATCCGATCACTCCATCCTCCGAGATCATGGAGTGGATTGCGGTGAGATTTAGGGAGGTCGGAGGCGTGTTTATCCAGATGGAAGACGAGATTGCCTCTCTCAGTTCGGTTATTGGGGCATCCTGGGCTGGTGCAAAAGCGATGACCGCCACCTCGGGACCCGGTTTCAGCTTGATGCAGGAGGGCATCGGGTACGCCGCCATGACGGAAACACCGATTGTGATCGTGGATATTCAGCGGGCGGGCCCGGCCACCGGGCAGGCCACCCGGGTGGGAGGCGGGGACATAATGCAGGCGAAGTGGGGTTCGCAGGGGGACTATCCGGTAATTGCCATCTCCCCGTGGTCGGTGCAGGAGATGTATGACCAGACTATCAATGCCTTTAACCTTGCGGAAAGATATCGAGTTCCGGTGATTCTTCTCGCTGAGCAAGCGGTGGGGCACTTGCGGGAGAGAATGAATGTAGTGGAAAAGATAGCGATATTCAACCGCAGAAAGGAAAAGGGAGCGGCTCCCTTCGGAGCCGGAGATGACGGGGTCCCACCTATGCCTGCTTTCGGGGAGGGAGAGAAATTACTGGTAACCGGCTCCTCGCATGACGATTACGGTTTGCGAAAAGTGGCTGATCCACTGGTCCAGGCAAGACTGACCGCCAGGCTGCATAACAAGATTGTCAATAACAGAGAGGAGATAATCCAGCATGAGGATTATTATGCCGAGGACGCCGATGTAATAGTCATCGCCTATGGTTTCACTGCCAGAAGCTCACTGTTTGCTGTGGAAGCGATGCGCCGGGAGGGAAAGAGGGTTGGAATGATCAGGCTGAAGACCATCTGGCCCTTCGCTGATAGTTTGATAAGGGACGTCGGTTCGCGGGCAAAGAAGATATTTGTTCCCGAGATGAATAGGGGGCAGGTCGCCGGTGAGGTAATGAAATATACCTGCTGCGATATAATACCCTATAATCAAACGGATGGGGAAGTCATCCATCCGAACACGATTATGGGAGAATTGAGGAGGCTCTTGTGATGGCTGGAGACATGGAGGAATACTTGCGGCCGGGGGTAAGAACACCCTTTTGCCCCGGCTGCGCTGACAGAATCCTGGTGCGGCTCATCTTAAGGGCAATTGCGGAGCTCAAGATAGACATCGATCGAATGTTGTTTGTCTCCGGCATCGGCTGTGCTGCCTGGATACCGAGTCCTCACTTTAATGCCGATACCCTGCATACCCTGCATGGCAGGGCTATCGCCTTCGCCACCGGGGCAAAGCTGTTTAACCCGGAATTGATAACCATGGTTGTCAGTGGAGATGGCGATCTAGCGGCCATCGGGGGGAACCACCTGATCCATGCCGCCCGTAGAAATACCGACCTCACCGTTATATGTGTTAACAACATGGTGTATGGCATGACCGGTGGGCAGGTCTCCCCGGCCACACCGATGGGTATCTTCACCTCGACAACGGTTGAGGGAAACCGTGAACGTCCTTTTGATCTCTGTAAGCTGGTGGCGGCAGCCGGCGCTGAGTATGTGGCAAGATACTCGGTGAGTCAGCCAGATACTCTTGTGAGCAGTATTAAGAGGGGATTAGAAACCCCGGGATTCTCTTTCATCGAAGTCATTTCACCCTGCCACATCCAATTCGGGAGGCGAAACCGGCTTGATACTGCCGCCGAGACGCTGAGGTTTTTTGCCGGGAAATGCTTGATGAAAGATGAGGCCGAGGGCTTATCACCGGAAGAACTGAGAGACAAGATTATAACCGGGGAGTTTTCCAATGGGAGAAATCAAGCAGATTAGATTGTGCGGCCTTGGTGGACAGGGCATCGTTCTGGGCGGAACGATACTTGGTTACGCCGGCATTAATGATGGGAAGTGGGTTGCCGGGTCCAGCTCTTACGGGGCAGAAGCCAGAGGCTCCGCCTGTCGGTCTGAGGTCATTATATCAGACGAGCCGATAATCTTTCCCCATGTAACCAGACCGGATATTTTGATTGCCATGTCTCAGGAGGCGTACGATAAATACATCAAAGATATGGGAAGGGATGGGGAAACAGTCATTTACGATGAGCAGATGGTTTGCACAAAGGAGATCAGTGGTCTAAGGCAGTTAGGGTTCCCTGCTGGCAGTGTGGCGACTAAAGAGCTGGAGAATAAGCTGGTGGCAAACATGGTGATTTTGGGGATAGTGGCGGAAGTAACCAGGATCGTCTCCCGAAACGCACTCCTTTCTGCAATAGAAAAGAATGTTCCCGAAAGATTCAGGGCGTTGAATCTAAGGGCGGCCGAGCTGGGGCTTGCGCTGGGAAGAGCGCAGAAGTAAGCTCGGCAAGAATTCCTACTACTTCCGCTACTTTCCCCGCAGGTCTCTGGCTGACCCCACCGATTGCTTCTCCAGCTCGATCTCCAGGGGCACCAGCACCCGTGCTATCATGCCCCAGTAGCCGATGGACATGGTTAACTCAACAACGATGGACATCATCAACTTGTTGCCGGCTTACCCCAACCTCCCGGGCGATGGGGACATGCTGGGTCCACTCATACTCGCTCCCGCAGAGTTTGGCTATCCTCAGGATGTCACCCAGTTTGGGGGATAGCTCCGCCTTGTTGAGAAGGGAGTTTCCCAGCTTTAAGAAGCTGGAGATCATCGGGGGAGTGAGGGCTATCGCCCGGTACAGGTTGATGATCTTTGCCCCGTTATCCTCCATCCTCTGGAATAAGTCCTCGACCTCCGGCGGGGCCTGGTCCTTCTCTACCAGCTTAACTCGGGCCATTGCTTTCCTCCATATCTTCGCAATCTGTAAGTAGAACCAGCCTTCAGTCACAAATAGCTTAATCGAGCGCCGACCACCGGTAGTATAAACCAGAGACGTCGGTTTAGTCAAGGAAGGGATGGATTGAGCATACAGATGTGCTATAATGGAGCATAAACTACTGGGGAGTCATGAAGGTTGTAGCCATCGTTGGTATGAGCGGATCGGGCAAATCGGAGGTGGCGCGGGCCTTCGAGGAGAAGGGCTTTGAGCGCATAAGGTTTGGCGACCTGACGGACAGGGAGGTGCTCCGGCGGGGGCTGGAGCTAAACGAGGAAAACGAGCGACACGTTCGCGAGCGACTGCGGGAGGAACACGGCATGGCTGCCTACGCCAAGCTGAACCTTCCTGCAATCGATGCGGCGCTGCAACGATCGAATGTAGTGGTGGATGGCCTGTACTCATGGGAGGAGTATAAGCTGCTCAAAGAGCATTACGGCGAAGACTTTCTTGTGGTGACGGTCTATTCTTCACCCGGAACAAGGCAAGAGCGCCTTTCGCGAAGGCCGATCAGGCCACTGACCGTTTCGGAATCGGTGAGCCGCGACTTCGCCGAGATCGAGAACCTCGGCAAAGGGGGGCCGATCGCCATGGCAGATTTTACCCTGATCAATGAATCCTCGCTGGAGAGGCTGAGAGAGGAGACTGAGCGGCTCATCGCCGCACTCGCGTCATGACAGAATCACACCGTCCGAGCATCGACGAATACTTTCTCAAGGTGGCCTCGGTGGTGGCCGAGCGCTCGACCTGCCTCCGGCACCATGTCGGTGCGGTGGCCGTGCGGGATAAGCATATCCTTTCCACCGGCTACAATGGCGCTGCCGCCGGACTGAAAGACTGCCTCGAACTGGGCTGCCTCAGGGATGCGCAGGATATCCCATCCGGCACCCGTCACGAGATTTGCCGCTCCATCCATGCCGAGCAGAATTGCATCATTCAGGCGTCTCTCCACGGTGTCAGCCTTGATGGCTGCACCGTCTACTGCACCCACACCCCCTGCATTCTCTGTGCCAAGATGCTGGTCAATGCCAGGATCAAACGCTTTGTGAGCTTTGGTGAGTATGCTGATGATTCCTTCAAGGAGCTCTTCACCGAGGCGGGGATAAAGGTGGATATCGTTAAGAGGCCATCGTCCGAGATCACCCATCTGGAGTAACCGCTCAGGTTCAAGGTTCAAGGTTGATACACGCTAATTGGGAACCCCGGAACTTTGAACCCCTGGGCCTGTGGCCGGGGGCAGGCCTGAGTAGTTACGCCAGGTGAATAATCGTTACCCCCCCAACGATCATGGCAATGGCACCGAGTCTCAGCGCTATGGTTTGCCTTCCCATGCGCTGCTCCAGGAGTACATGAGATATACGCCCTAGAATGATGGCATAGACAAACACGAATGCTGGACGAGCCCCCGCGATTGCCGAGACCAGCGATACCAGCCCCCTCTGTATAGCCCAGAACATCAGGAACATGCCGAGGAGCACCAGCGCGTTGTTCAATATCAGAAGCCCCGCCGTCAGGACGGGTCGCCTCACCGTGCGAAGCTGGCGAAGAGGAAGGGGGCGCAGGGAGACACTCAGAAAGATAAATGCCACGAGAAGACTGCCGAAGGCGAGCATATTCCAATACGAAACGTGCTCCAGGGCATACTTGCTGGTGAGGTTGGCGGCAGCCAGAAGGAGACTGGCGATGAGAGGCAAGAAGAGCGATCCAGCAAATCCTGCTCCAGAACCATGAGACCCTCGCCTGATGGATATGAGTACTGCCCCAAGGACAACGATCATAACAGCGATCCACTCCAGATAGGTTAGCGTTTCACCAAGGAGCAGCACAGCCAGGATAGCTACAAACACCGGGTTTGTGCAAACCACGGGGATGACCCGGGAGACCTCTCCGGTTTGGAGGATATGCAGGATTAGCAAGACTGCCGTGGCCCGCAGGACGGCCGAAAGTACGGTTATCAGAAATGGAACGACACTAAGATCCTGGGGAGGGGGAAAAGGCTGAGCAGTATGGCACTGTTTATAATACTCAGGATTCCCGCCGGAATCAGGAATGCCCGGAGACTAGGCATCCTCCTGGCGACGAGGTGGCTATCGAGTATGTTGACCACTGCCATGATGGCGGTGCTAAGTACCGCTGCATCGGCCCAATCCAAAGGTGTTCCCCATTTTCAGATGTTCACCCGCTCTCTAGCTCTCACCCACCCGCGAGGGAGTTTAGAGTTTTGGGTACTCCAAACTCAATACCCCTAACAGGTGTATCGCTCCGCCTCTATCAACCTCTCGGCGATTTCTCTTCTGACAGCCACAGTGTTAATGGGCATAAGTCGGGAAAGCTTCCTCATTGCCCCGAGCTGTGTATAAAGCACGTCCCCGGTCTCCATTGCAGCAAGGATCTGGGTGGCATAATCGTCTATTCTCTTCATGGCGTCATTTACATAGACGCATACCATGTCTATCTTTGTCTTTGCTTGCTCCTCTCCGGAAGATTCCACGGACTTGAGCGCTCTCAAGAGGCCGCTCTCCATGGCGAAGATTTCGATTGCAATGTCGCTCAGAAGCCCCAGGATCTCCTGCTGCTCGGCCATGGCCTTCCCGTATTTCTGCGCCGCCCCACCCGATGTGAGGAGGAATATCTTCTTGGACATATCCACCAGCTTCTTCTGGTACCCCAGCGGCCCGTCTTCCATGCTCGGGGAGACCGGCTCTATGGTCAGCATTTCACCGGCCAGTCTCTGGGCCATGGAGAAGAGAGGTATCTCGTTTTTCAATGCCTTTCTCATCAGCCGGTCAAGTATGGTAAGCCGGTTTATCTCATTTGTCCCTTCAAATATCCGGTTTATCCGCGAATCCCTATAGATTCGCTCCACCAGATACTCCTCGATATATCCGTATCCACCATGTATCTGGACCGCCTCATCGGCGACATAGTCCAGCATCTCGGAGCAGTAGACCTTGTTAATGGAGCACTCGGTAGCATATTCCGATATGCATTCCGCGCTCCGCCTGCCGCTATCCTCTCCCGCCATGTCCACAGTGGTGAGGATGTTATCTATCAGACCGGCGGTTCGGTAAAGCATGCTCTCTGCTATATAAATCCCTATCCCCATCTCAGCCAGTTTATGTTTGATTAGACCGAATTCGCAGATAGGTTTCCCAAACTGCACCCTCTGTTTGGCATATTTTATGCTTTCCTCCAGGGCTGACTTTGCCTCTTCCACGCATCCTCCGGCCAGTCTGAGCCTGCCTATATCAAGAATGCTGAAGGCAACCATATGTCCCTTGCCGATCTCGAAGAGGACATTCTCCACCGGCACCCTGGCATCCTCAAATATCACGCTGGTGGTGGAGGAGCCACGAATGCCCATCTTACTCTCCTCCGACCCTATGGATACCCCCTGAAAGCCTTTCTCTACAATGAAGGCGGTAAACTTATCACCATCGACCTTGGCAAAGGTTATAATAATGTCTGCCAGTCCTCCGTTGGTAATGAACTGCTTTTCGCCGTTGAGCTGATAGTATCGGCCGTCATTAGATAGGATGGCCTTAGTCCTCAGGGCAAGGGCATCGGTGCCGGCGAGGGGCTCGGTCAGGGCGTAGGCGGCGATCTTTTCCCCGCTTGCCAGAGCAGGAAGGTATTTCTCCTTCTGGGACTTATTGCCAAAGAATACCACGGGCAGGGTTCCAATTCCCGTATGAGCACCCAGAGTCAGGCCAAAGGATCCTGCCGGTGTGAAATAGGCAGTGATAAGCAGCGAGGCTATCTTATCCATTGTGGAACCGCCGTACTGCTCCTCTATGTCTGCCCCAAGAAGCCCCAGCTCTCCAACCTGCCGCATTAGCTTGCGGGTGAGTTCAAAATCCTTATGCTCTAGCTCCTCTATATGCGGCTGCACCTCGTTCTTGGCGAAGTCTTCGGTGGTCTTGATGATCATCCGGTGCTCTTCGGTGAAGTCATCGGGGGTAAAGATCTCTTGTGGGGCTATTTCCTCTACCAGAAATGCGCCACCCTTTCTGATTTTCCCTGTCTCTACGGTTTCCTCCTTTGTTTATTCTTCTCTTTCGAATATACCCGCTGCCCCCATACCGCCACCGATACACATGGTGACCAGGCCGAATCTGGCCCTTCTGCTTTCCATTTCATAGAGCAGCTTGGTAGTAAGATAGGCTCCGGTACACCCCAGGGGATGCCCCAGGGCAATAGAACCACCATTTACGGCTTCAGTCCTAACTCCCTGGCCCTCTCCCTGGACATGAGCACCACCGCCGCAGCCCCATCGTTCAAGGGACAAGAGTTGCCGGCTCCAAGGACCGCCGCCTTCCTGATCTTCCTTTTCACCTGGACCTCCTTGTGTTAGCTTCGTTCAAAGAGCCTCTCTGTTCCCCGCATTCGCGAGGACAAGGGTCTCCGTGTGCCCTGTGGCTAAATCGAAACCGCGGCACGCTTGCTCCTCGATTGCAAACGAGAAGATCATCAGGGGGATTCTCCCCCTGAAACCCCCTAAAGCAGTTGTGTCTTGGGATTCGTAAAGGAGCTTCGCCCCTTTACGAGGCATAGGAATTCTTGAAATTTCTATGCCTGAATCCTAACCGGTTCAGGAAGGGCTACAAATCACTCTTCGAGATCTTCGTCCTCGTCGAGATCTTCGTCCTCCGTGAAGTCCTTATCCTCATCGCTGAAGACGCCGGCTTCGCGCCCCTGATAGACGGTGACGAGAAAGTCATCTCGCACAACATCAGCGGGAAGCACCAGCTCCTCATCGATAACATCGATGAGCTCCCGGATTTCTTCGGCAGTCATATTCTCGCCCACGCACAGGGTAGCGCTCACCCTGTGGGTGGCAAAATGAATATCTACTCTACCCACTTGAGTCTCGTCCAGGGTTATGTCGTAAGCCTCCGAATACGGTGTGCGGCACTCCCTCTCAAAACGATAATCTGGCATCATGCCCTCCTTTCATGGTCTTATTTGTCCATCGCCCAGTATAGTCCATTTGTAGGTCGTCAACTCTCTTAACCCCATCGGTCCCCGAGCGTGAAACTTCTGGGTGCTGATCCCCACCTCCGCTCCCAGGCCAAACTGGCCCCCATCGGTGAAGCGGGTGCTGGCATTGACGTAGACGCAGGCAGAATCGACTTCAGCTAAGAATCGCATCCCTGCGGAATAGTCCTCGGTAACAATGGCCTCGGAATGCCCCGAGCCATAGCGTTCGATGTGATCCAGGGCTTCATCGAGAGACTCCACCACCCGGATGGCGGCTATGAGCGCCAGAAATTCTTTGCCCCAGCCCTGATCCGCAACTGGGACCAGCTTCAGAGCGTCAGGGGGACATCCCCTGAAACCCCCGAACGTGGGCTGCAGAATCTTCAGCGCTCGCTCGTCGCAACGCATCTCAACCCCCGCCTTCGCCCATTCCATGGCAATCAGCGGAAGATAGCTTTCAGCAACTCCTTCATGAACCAGCAGGGTGTCCAAAGCGTTGCAAACCGTGGGGCGCTGCACTTTGGCATTGTAAGCGATAGCGACCGCCTTGTCGAGATCGGCACGGCGATCCACATAGGTATGGCACACTCCCACACCGCCGGTAACCACCGGCATAGCGGCATTCTCCGCCACCTTACGGATGAGCCCCTGCCCACCACGCGGGATAATCAGATCAATGGTGCCTCTCATCCGGAGCATGTGGTCCACCAGGGCACGCTCGGTGGATTCGATAAAGCCGCACCATCCCTCCGGCACGCCGGCTCTGGTTGCCGCCTCCTGTACTATCGCGGCGAGGACGGCATTGGAATGCACCGCCTCCCGGCCGCCACGGAGAATTATAGCGTTGCCCGACTTCAAACAGAGTATCGATATATCAATGGTGACATTGGGGCGGCTTTCATAGATAGCGCCTATTACACCGAGAGGCACTCGCCTCTTGCCCACCTGCAAGCCGTTGGGCATGGTGCGCATGTCGAAGGTCTCGCCCACCGGGTCAGGCAATGCGGCCACGGCACGGACATCCTGAGCCATCTCCTCAAGCCGACTCTCCGAGAGCATCAATCGATCGAGCATGGCTTCAGCCATGCCTGCAGATTTGGACTCCTCGTAGTCGATCCTGTTGGCCGTCAGAATCTCCTCTTGCCGGCCTATCAGATTCTCGGCGATGTTCTGCAGGGCCCTGTTCTTGATCTCGGTCGAAAGATAGGCCAGTCGCCGCGAGGCAGCCCTGGCGGCCTGTCCCTTCGCTTCGAGTTCTTCAATTGCGTTTCGCATCCTTGCCTATTCCAGCTAAGACACCACCAGATTATCCCGGTGCACCACCTCGTCTCCATATTCATGACAGAGAATCCCCTCAATCCTGTCGGAGCGGCAGCCCTTGATTTGAGCTATATCTGCTGAGCTGTAGTTCGATATCCCGGTCGCGACGCTGCTACCCTGAGAATCGACAATCGCCACCACATCACCCCGCTCGAACACGCCATCCACCCGGACGACCCCCGCCGGCAGAAGACTCTTGTTGCGCCTCTGGAGCGCGGTCTTCGCTCCGGCGTCGACGACGATTCTGCCTTTAACCGGCAGGCTGAGCATCCAGCGCTTGCGGCTCTCGATCCTGGTGGTGCCGGGGGAGAAGAACGTCCCCAGAGCCTCACCCTCTGACAGCCTGAGGATCACCCGGGGTTCCTGCCCGCTGGCGATGACCACCGCCGTCCCCGAGGAGGTGGCCAGCCTGGCCGCCTCGACCTTGGTGGCCATTCCACCCATGCCCCTCTCCCCACACCTCCCCCCGGCAAGATCCCGAATTGGTTGATCTATCTTCTCCACTCGAGGGATTAGCCTGGCGGTGGCATCCCGGTTCGGGTCCGAGGTAAAGAGCCCGGCCACATCGCTGAGGATGATGAGCAGATCGGCATCGACCAGATTGGCCACCATAGCCGATAGGTTATCGTTGTCGCCGAAGACCGTGCCTTCGAGCTCCTCGACAAAGACCACATCGTTCTCATTGACAACCGGCACCACCCCGAGTTCCAGCAGCGCCAGCAGGGTGTTCCGTGCATTGAGGTAGGCCAGCCGGTTTAAGAAATCCGGCCTGGTGAGCAATATTTGAGCCACAGTGATTCCGTAAGCGGAGAAGAGCTCGTCGTAGACTTGCATCAGCCGACCCTGTCCCACTGCGGCCAGCATCTGCCGGAAGGGGATATCGCGACGCCTTTTCTTCATGCCCAGCCGGTGTTTCCCCGCAGCAACCGCTCCAGAGGAAACGATTATCGCCTGCACTCCGCGCCGACGGAGCTCTGCCACCTGATCCACCAGCCTTGCCATCATCCGGCGGTCAAGACTATCCTTGCCGGCGGTAATGAGGTTGGTTCCCAGCTTGATCACCAGGCGATGGTAAAGGGTCACTGTGCTACACCATTTAGATGCCGGCTGTTCCGATTCTACTCACGAACAACTTCGACCCTATGCCGGGCCCATTTTCCGGCTCCCCGCTTGGTAACTCGCACGGTGCTGACGTCGGCCAGGTCTGCTCTGGTGGTGAGATGCTTCTGCGCCAGTCTGCCGAGTGGTTGAGCCACCAGTATGGCCAATATCGCCGCCTCCACGAGACTAATGAACTTGCCTAGCCCGCTCCGCCCTCGTCCGGCGATCATGGAGGCTGCCCCCACTGCCAGGCCGGCTACCACGAGATTTGTCCCGCACGCCGGTGAAATTGCCAGTTCCTCTTCGCCTTCCTGGAGACGCCGCAAGGCCTCCGGGGCAACCTCCTCCAGAACCCTCGTGGGGATGTCGCCGTAGATCTCAAACCCTGTCAGTCCAGATCGTCCGATCAGCCGGACTTTGCCCTCCAGTCGCCTCATGAGGAGAGCAATGGTTGCGTGCTCCAGGGCATGGTTTTGCCTGATGGCGTTGACCATGTCCATCGCCTCGGTGCGCAGTTTTTCGGAGCCGTTGAACAATTCGGTTGAAGGCATTGTTCCCTTCCTACCATATAACATACCACAGAACAGATGGCATAAGCAAGCTGCAGTGGATAGGCTGAAGTTTCCTAAAAGCCTTCAGTCTTCACCCCGAGCAGCCAGGTACTGCAAAATCAACACCAACCCGATCCCAAACGCTGCAAGGACAAGTACCAGCGCCACCTCCAGAGTGAAAGCAGTTGGCAGCCCCTGTTCCTTCCAGGGCCATATACCGCGCAGTGATCCCAGCATCAGGCCCATCAGCACAGCGATAGTTTTGTCTCTACAATGGAGGAACAGCCAGCGAATGGCGCGGGCAAATACGATCAATCCTCCGGCAGCTCCGACGGCAAAGATCAGGAGAGTAAGTACGTCAAATCGCACAACAGCCTCCAGCATGTACTGGTATTTTCCCAGCAGCACCAGGATGAAGGCGCCGGACAGGCCGGGCAATATCATAGCGCAAATGACGATCGCGCCGCTGAGCATCAAAAACCAGGCCGCATCCGGTGTCTGCCGGGGCGCAAGCCCGATAAGTGAGAAGGTTGCAACCGCCGCCAGTCCGCTGATCAACAGCGTAACGGGACTCCAGCGTACTACCCGCTTGCGAATCACCACCGCAGAGGTCAGCACCAGCCCGAAGAAGAACGCCCACACCAGTTCAGGATGGTGATGAAATGCCCACATCAATCCCTTGGCGAGGGTAAAAATAGCCATCACGATGCCTAGACCAAGCGCCAGCAGAAAGCGCCACGGGAAATCGTCGAAGGCTTCACGCAGCCGAAGGGTGAACAGACGACGGAAAAAGTTCAGATTCACCGCGTTGATGGCATCGATGAGTTCCTCGTAAAAACCCAGGATAAATGCTATCGTGCCGCCGGATACGCCTGGAACAACATTGGCCGAACCTATACAAAAGCCATATACAGTCAGCCAGCAGTAATCCTTCAACTGGCGGGGTGAATTTCCTGATCGAATAAACATTATGCTCTACGTTCCCTGCGTTCTCCGTGAACTCTGCG
>JALPXQ010000003.1 GCA_023271515.1 Dehalococcoidia bacterium
GGGCGACCCGGGGGCATTTATGAATCGCAGCTTACTCGAAGCCGATCCCCATCGGGTATTGGAGGGAATGCTTATTGGCGCCTATGCTATCGGAGCCCGGCAGGGGTATATTTATGTGCGAGCTGAGTACCCTCTTGCCGTGACCCGTTTGCGGAAGGCGATAAACGATGCCAAACAAGAGGGTTTGATAGGCGATAGGATCCTCGGAAGCGATTTCTCGTGTGAGATTGATATTGCAGAAGGAGCCGGTGCCTTTATTTGCGGCGAGTCAACAGCATTAATGTACGCCATAGAGGGCAAACGAGGAATGCCCCGGGCCCGGCCACCCCAGTCAGTTGCGTCGGGCCTGTGGCGTAAGCCGACGGTACTTAACAATGTCGAAACTTTTGCCCATGTGCCTGGCATCATCCTGAACGGGATAGATTGGTTTCGTAGCTTCGGCACACCCACCAGCCCTGGAACCAAGACCTTCGCCCTGGCCGGAAAGATAAATAATACTGGATTGGTCGAAATACCAATGGGCCTCACCATACGCAAACTCATATTCGATATTGGAGGGGGTGTAGAAGGCGGCAAGGCGTTCAAGGCAGTTCAAATAGGCGGCCCTTGCGGCGGATGTCTCCCGGAGACACACCTGGATCATGGTATAGATTTCGAATCTTTAACCTCCGCTGGAGCGATGATGGGTTCGGGAGGGCTGGTGGTACTCAGCGAGGATGATTGTATGGTGGAGACAGCTCGCTTCTTCATGAAATTTACCCAGAATGAATCCTGCGGTAAGTGCGTGCCCTGTCGCGAGGGCACGAAGCGAATGCTGGAGATACTCACCCGAATCACAGCGGGAAATGGGCGGGAAGAGGATATTGATCTCTTAGAAGAAGTGGCCGCTACCGTCAGGGATGCGTCACTCTGTGGTCTGGGGAAAACAGCCCCCAATCCGGTGCTCACTACTCTGCGCTACTTCCGCGATGAGTACATCGCCCACATTCGTGAACGGAAATGTCCCGCAAGGGTGTGCCCGCCACTTATTTCTTACTATATTGTGCCGGATAAATGTAAAGCCTGTATGATTTGCCTGCGGCAGTGCCCTGTTGGAGCAATTACAGGTGATAAGAAGAAGGTTCACGTGATAGACCAGGACAGATGTGACAGATGTGGAGTATGTCTGAGTGTATGCCCGGAAAAGTTCAGCGCTGTGGAATGTATTCCGGGACGACTCAATAATGGAGGTGAAATGTGAGCGGTACAATCACTATTGATCAAAAAGTGTTACCCATTAATGGGGAAGATAACCTCCTGGAGCTGATTCGTAAGGCTTCTGTGGATTTACCTGCCTTCTGTTACCACTTCGAGCTATCGGACTTTGGAGCATGCCGCATGTACATAGTGGAGGAAGAGAAGATGGGCTTCATTGCTGCCTGTTCCACTTCCCCGGCAGACGGCATGGTCATCCGCACCACTACTCCTCGTTTGCAACGAATGCGCCGCACCATCCTGGAGCTGCTCCTGGCCGATCACGATCGTGATTGCACTATCTGCGGGAGGAGCGGCCAGTGCCGGTTGCAGGAATTGACGCTCCGCTTTGGAATAGACAATATTCGCTTTGGTAAAGATATAGAAGCCCTTCCCCGAGACGAGCTGAGCGCTAGTCTGGTACGCGATCCGAACAAGTGCGTGCTGTGTGGGAACTGCGTGCGCAACTGCTCCGAAATTCAAGGGATAGGGGTGCTGGACTTTGCCTACCGGGGTGCGAGAGTGCGAGTAATGCCAGCATTTGGCAAATCCCTGGCTGAGGTGGAATGTGTGGGATGCGGCCAGTGTATCCAGGCCTGCCCTACCGCTACGCTCACCACAAAATTCGAGATAGGCTCCGTCTGGGCTGCTTTGAGCAATCCACATAAGCGTGTCATCGTTCAGACGGCCCCGGCAGTGCGCGTCGCCCTGGGCGAAGAGTTCGGGGGGAAAGCAGGAGCGATCAGCACCGGCAAGATGGTCGCCGCTCTACGCCGGCTGGGATTTCACAAAGTTTACAATACCTGTTTTGGCGCCGACTTAACAGCGATGGAGGAAACGGCCGAATTCTTGCATCGTTTCGAAAAGGGGGAGAATCTACCGCAATTTACCAGTTGCTGTCCAGCATGGGTAAAATACGCTGAACACTTCCACTCCGAACTCCTGGGCCAGCTCTCTACCTGCCGCTCCCCGCACCAGATGCTCGGCGCACTGCTGAAGAGGTTCTATGCCCGGGAGCAAGGGCTCTCCCCCCAGGACATCTTTGTGGTTTCAGTGATGCCTTGCACTGCCAAGAAGTTCGAGGCCAAACGCCCCGAGTTCACCACCGAGGGGTCTCCCGATGTAGACGCCGTTATTTCTACTCACGAGCTGGCCCGGATGATCCGCGAAATGGGAATCGCCTTCGAGGAACTGGAAGATGACTCCTACGACTTTCCCTTCGGATTTGCCAGTGGGGCCGGCACCGGCTTCGGCTACTCCAGCGGGGTGAGCACGGCGGTAATACGAACCGCGATCTATAAGTTGTCCGGGAAAAGGCCGGCGGTTGATTTTGCTTTTACTCCGGTGGAGGGATTTCCCAATGTGAATGAGACCATCGTGCCCGTAGGTGAGGGGGAAATTCGCATAGCTACGGTGCACACCCTGGGGGCAGCCAAGAAGTTGATCGCTGCCCTCGGCGCCGGTGAACTGTCCTACCATCTGGTGGAGGTGATGGCCTGTCCCGGAGGATGCATCAGTGGAGGCGGTCAACCCCTAATCACCAATACTCAGGCCCGGCATGAACGAGCACAGGGGATGAGGGGAGCGGATCGCTTGCAGCAGATCCGTGCCCCTCAGGACAATCTCTTCATCAAAGAGATCTATCAACGATGGCTGGAGCAACCGGGAAGTGATGTTGCCCACCGCACTCTGCATACCAGCTACACATCACGCCGGCGTGTGCCTGAACAATTCATCCCGATTGTAGCCGCTCGGCGACCTGTCGTGGATATCAAGGTCTGTGTCGGCACCAGTTGCCATCTGCGGGGGTCTTATGGTGTGATACAGGAGCTAGCTGCTTTGATTGAAAAACAGCAGTTAACCGATCGGGTCAATCTGGAGGCCACTTTCTGTTTGGAGCAATGCGATCGTGGGCCATCGGTGGTTATCGATGGACATTTACTGGAAGGAGTGAGCGAAGAGCGTCTTCCGGCAATCTTTGAGGAGATGGTGGTGAAAAAGAGGAGATAAAAAATGTGGCTTATTTCCAATGTAACCAAAATACGAAGAAGATGTTATGCCGAGGTGGCTCGTCTTGCATTTAATGAGCGGCTAATTGAAGAGATTGAAGATTTGCCGAAAATGCTCTTTCCTGATAATGTTCAGCCTCAACGCTGTTGTATATTTAGCGATCGGGCAATCGCCTCTCTTCAGATAACAATCATTTTAGGACTTAACCTTGATGAGGTCAAGAACCTCACTTTGAAAGAAAGCGCCAAAAGGGCGATTTCTCTTGATACTAAAGACGTATTTAAGGAAAACTTGTTGCAGGTAATTGAGGTTGCCTGTCAGAGTTGTCCCCAGGAAAGATACTATATTAGCAATGTCTGCCACAACTGCACCGGGCATTTTTGTGTTAATAGTTGTCCGAAAGATGCTATAAGGATAATTAATAATCGGGCAACAATTGACACTGCCAAATGTATAGAGTGCGGGCTATGTCTGAAAGCCTGCCCTTATAAGGCAATTATTGAAACAAGAAGGCCCTGTGAAATCGCTTGTGTCATAAAAGCAATAAAACCTGGTGAGGATAAGAAGGCAGTTATCAATAAACAAGATTGTGTATATTGTGGTAGATGCACCCGTGCCTGTCCATTCGGGGCAATAAGTGATAAAACACACTTAGTGCAGTTGATTCGGGGTATTAAAAACGGCGAAAGAATAGCCGCAGTGGTGGCTCCTTCAATACGAGGACAGTTTGCCCGAGGTAACCCCCTTCACAATATATTTCATAGTACAGCGATGATGGCTCCTTCGATACCACAACAGTCTAGGCCTAGCGTGAGCTTTGAACAGTTAACCACCGCGCTTCTGAAAGCAGGTTTTTACCGTGTTGAGGAAGTGGCCAGAGGTGCTGATATGGTAGCCGAAAGCGAGGCAGGGGAATTTATAAGGAGAATTAAAAATGGAGATAAATTTACCCTTACTTCTTGCTGCCCGGCTTTTAGCGAGCTTATCCATAAGAAGTATCCTGAACAGAAAAAAACTATCTGTTACTCTCCTTCGCCAATGGTAAAAATAGGTTCAGTGGTAAAAGAGAGATATTCCGAAGATAAAGTATGTTTTATCGGCCCTTGTGTGAGCAAAAAGTGGGAAAGTGTACAGACTGAAGCCATAGACTACTGTCTTACTTTTGAGGAGATAGCGGCTCTATTTATGGCCCTGAACATAGATGTCTCCCAAATGTCGGAAACTCCGCTAGAGGAAAAACCTACCCGGTATGGAATGGGTTTTCCTGTTTCCGGGGGAATAAGTAAAGCCATAGCGGTAAAGGTAAAGGAAAGGTCTGAATTAGAAGTTAACCCCTATATAATAAATGGGGTGGAAGATGAAACCTTAAAGGAGCTGGCGGAGGTTTTTCGAGGAGCGAACAGCTATAATCTGATAGAAGGCATATTTTGTAACGAGTCCTGTTGTGGAGGTCCGGGAGTTTTAGTTCCTTCCCGCAATTCTCGCAGGGAAGTTGAAAAAGTTACACGGGAGGTTGAAAAAGTCACAACAGGCGCATAGAGGGTTTATAGAGCCCCCGGAGGTACGTGGTTATTAATGGACATTTACTGAAAGGAGTGACCGAAGAACGCCTTCCGGAGATATTTGACGAGATGGTGGTGAAGAATTTGGCGTAGCTATCTTTGATAAGGCGGCGTTTTGTGATCCTGCGGTAAGGAAGAGTACTTCTGAAGCCAATGGGGGAAGCCGAATTGGAAGTCCCAATCTTGGCGCAGGAAAAGCAGAGGTTGGGATTTTCTATCAGTGGAGGGTGTCATGGAGAAAAGACTGGGGTTTGCAGGCATAATCATTCAAGACCGGAAAAGAACAGCACCTCGAGTAAATGAGATTCTCTCTGAGTTTGGAGAGATTATTGTCGCTCGGATGGGGCTCCCTTACCATGAGAAAAGCTGCAGTGTAATCACTATTATCGTCGATGCAACGACGGATGAGTTTGGCGCTCTTACCGGAAGGCTCGGCCTCGTTGAGGGAGTTTCCGTGAAATCGGCTCTAAGCAAGGGGAGGTAGGCGTGGAAAAGACGCCGAAATCGTTAAGGCTACAGATAGGATTGTTCGGGAGGACTAACGTTGGGAAGTCGAGCCTTCTCAATATAATCGCCGGGCAGGATGTGGCGATTATCTCGTCGGTGCCCGGGACGACAACCGATGTGGTGGAAAAGACGATGGAACTATTGCCTCTCGGGCCGGTTGTCTTTCTGGATACCGCCGGACTTGACGATAAATCCGTCCTTGCTGAATCCAGAATCAGGAAAACACATAAGATATTCGACCGCTCCGATGTTGTTTTGCTCGTTGTGGAACCTGACATCTGGACCGAATACGAGGACTATATAGTAGAGGAAGCAAAAAAGAGGGCGACGCCCTTTGTTATCATCGTCAACAAGGTTGATTTGAAATCTCCTTCCATATCGTTCATAGAGGCAACACGGGAGAAAACGGAAAGGACCTTTCTTTGCTCAAGCATTGATTATCAAAACAGAGACCGCTATGTAAATTCGCTCAAGAAGCATCTTGTCGAGGTAGTCCCCCAGGATTTCTTAACCCCACCCCCCTTGATTGGTGACCTCTTGCCGCCAGGGGGACTGGCAGTTTTGATCGTCCCCATAGATTACGAGGCGCCTAAAGGGAGGATTATATTGCCTCAAGTGCAGACTATCAGGGATGCACTTGATAATAATGCCGCTACCCTGGTGGTTAAGGAAACGGAATACCGGCATATTCTGGATAAGTTGAAAAATCCGCCGGATATTGTTGTCTGTGATTCTCAGGTTGTCGCCAGGATGGTTGCCGATACATGGGATGGCATCAAGTGCACCACCTTTTCAATACTCTTTTCGCGCTACAAAGGCGATCTAATCGAGACAACGCGGGGGGTTGCTGCAATAAAGAAGTTGGTTTCGGGGGAGAGAATTCTTATTGCAGAAGCCTGCAGCCATCATGCAATCGAGGATGATATCGGACGCGTCAAGATCCCCCGCTGGCTGAGAGAATATGTGGGGGGAGATGTGGCAATCGATGTTTTTGCGGGCCGGGATTATCCGGATAATTTAAGTGAATACAGGCTGGTGATTCACTGTGGCGCCTGTATGCTGACTAGAAGAGAGATGCTTCTCAGGATACATCGAGCAAGACAGGAGGGAGTAGCAATAACCAACTATGGAGTGTGCATTTCTTTTTTGCAGGGCGTATTAGAGAGGGTGCTCTCACCTTTTCCGGCGGCTTTTGATGTCTATCGAAGGGGGTGTTGCAATGGCGGTTGAAGTAGTTCATGTGGATTCCTGGATGAAAAATAGAATCAAGGAGGAGGAATATGCAAAGTACATGGAGCATGGCCGGGATTTCCTCCCCCAGGAAGAGATAACTGCAAGGTTGGAAGCCAGCGGGAATCCCGATCCTGAGAGAGTGAAGGATATTCTTGCCAAGTCACTGGACGTTCAAACCCTGGAGCCGGATGAAACAGCAGTTCTACTCAATATAAACGACGAACAGCTTCTTCAGGAGATGGAGGAGGCAGCTCGGAGGGTGAAAAGAAAGGTCTATGATAACCGCATCGTAACCTTCGCCCCCCTATATATGAGTAATCTCTGTATAAACAACTGCCTTTACTGCGGCTTCAGAAAGGATAATCATAGAGCAAATAGAAAGGTGCTTTCCCTGGAGGAGGTAAGGCAGGAAACAGAGGTTCTGGTCGGTGAGATTGGACATAAACGTTTAATCGTGGTCTATGGAGAACACCCGAGTACCGATATTGATTACATGGTCTCGACAATTGAATCGGTGTATGGAGTTAAGGTAAAGTCGAGAAATGGTTGGGCCAACATAAGAAGGGTGAATGTGAATGCGCCTCCATTATCAGTTGAGGATTTAAGAAGGCTCTCTGAGGTGAGAATTGGCACATATCAGGTTTTTCAGGAAACATATCATCGCCCGACCTATGAAAGATTGCATCCTGGGGGGACAATAAAATCAGATTATGAGTGGCGTCTGTATTGTATGCACCGGGCGATGGAGGCAGGAATCGATGATGTTGGTATCGGCGTCCTCTTCGGCTTGTATGACTGGAAATTTGAAGTCATGGGACTTCTGTACCACGCACGCGAGCTGGAAGGGAAATTCGGCGTCGGGCCCCACACGGTGTCATTCCCCAGACTTGAGCCGGCGCTCAATATCCTCTTTACTGGGCATCCACCATACGAGGTTACAGATGAGGATTTCAAGAGAATAATCACCGTTGTTCGCCTGGCAATACCCTATACCGGAATGATACTGACAGCGCGGGAATCACCAGAGATAAGAAGAGATGTCATTCACTCAGGCGTTACTCAGACCGATGCCTCCTCAAAGATCGGCATTGGGGCTTACGCCGCCGGCTCACAAAGTCAGGAAGGAAGTAAGCAGCAATTTTACCTGGGCGATACCAGAGATCTCGATGAAGTCGTGCGGGAGCTTGCCCGGATGGGTTACATTACTTCCTTTTGTACCGCTGGTTACCGGTGTGGAAGGACAGGCAGAAACATTATGGAGCTCTTAAGGAGTGGGAAAGAAGGCAAATTCTGTAAGCTGAACGCGGTGCTTACCTTCAGGGAATGGGTTGATGGTTTTGCCAGTGAAGAGACTAAGGTTATAGCCGAAGAAATCATCGCCAAAGAGATTAGCGAAATCAAAGAGACCATGCCGGAGATATTTCCTCACTTCATGAAATATTATGATCGGATCAGGCAGGGTGAAACAGATCTCTACTTTTAACCATTCTCAAATTGAGGAACTGCTGAAGGCTGAGGAGGATGAACTCATCCTTTGGGCAGATGAGGTTCGCTCCAGTTGTTGCGGAGATGAGGTCCACCTGCGTGGACTGATTGAGTTCTCCAATTACTGCATCCGTGATTGTCTTTACTGTGGACTTCGCCGCAGCAATAAAAAACTTACTCGCTACCGGATGACAAAGGAGGAGATAGTTGACTGTGCTCTGACGGGGTTTCGGGCAGGAATAAAGACCATAGTCTTACAATCAGGGGATGACCCTGGGTATCGAGAAGAGGATATCAGCCGGATTATCTATCTGATTAAGGCAAAGGCGGATGTGGCCATCACGTTGTGCGTCGGAGAGAGGGATTACAGGGAATATAGCGCATGGAAGAAGGCCGGGGCAGACAGGTATCTTCTAAGGCATGAGACGGCGAATTCACACCTTTATTCGAGGCTTCATCCCGGTCAGACGCTTGCAGGCCGTCTCAAAATCCTGGGTTGGCTGAAGGAGATTGGATATCAGGTCGGGGCAGGCAATATAGTGGGCTTGCCCGGTCAAACTGTTCAGGATTTAGCCGAGGATATCGAACTCATGAAAGAATTGGATGTTGATATGGCTGGCATTGGCCCTTTTATCCCCCATCCTGATACACCTTTAGGTGGGGAAAGGCAGGGGGAGTTGGATATGAGTTTGAAGGTGTTGGCTGCTGCCAGAATTGTCTTGAGGGACGTTCATCTACCGGCAACTACTGCAACAGGAAGTATTCATCCGGAAGGTCAGAAGATGGCTCTACGCGCAGGAGCAAATGTAATTATGCCTAACATCACACCAGCAAGATACAGGCCATTATATGAGATTTACCAGGGCAAGACGGGTATGAAGGAGAATATGGAAGAGTCTCTTATGCGCTTAAGGAAGATGATAGAATCATGCGGGAGAAAGATTGCTGAGAGTAAAGGGCATTCCTTGAAGGTAAGCTGTTAGTCGCCAATCGCAGCCCTCGGCGGCGCTCGTACCGCCGGCAGTAACCCGGGTGCTGGTTCTGAGTTCTGAATAATCAATACTCAAAAAGGAGTGATTATCTCATGGAAACACTAACCCCTTTCAAAGAAGCAGTCGATGTTGTGCTGGAGGCTGGTGGTGAACCGCTGAGGACATGTTACCAGTGTGGTCTTTGCAGCGGCACCTGCCCCTGGAACCTGGTGAGGAGTTTCATCGTCCGCAGGATTATTCATCAGGCGCAGCTGGGGCTGGTTGATTTTGAGAGCGAAGAAGTATGGCAGTGCGCCACCTGCGGGGCCTGTGTGAAGCGCTGTCCCCGCGGTGTGGAGATAATTGATATCATGAGGGCGCTACGCAAGGTTATCGCCGAGGTGGGTGTAGCCAAGGTTCCTGATTCGCTGCGGATCAGTGTGAAAAATATTTCGTCTCTAGGTAACCCACAGGGAGAGGCACCGGAGAAGAGGGGGGATTGGGCAAAGGACCGGGATATAAGGACATTTACCGAAGGTACGGATCTGCTGTATCTATCCTGCTGTGTCCCTGCTTATGATGGAAAGATTAGAAGGATAGCCCTGGCGACAACCGACATCCTCAATAAGGCAGGGATAGGTTTTGGTATCCTCGGTGAGAATGAATCCTGCTGCGGTGAGAGCGTTCGCAAATCGGGGAGTGAAACGGTGTTCCAATCCCTGGCCGAAAGCAACATTGAGACATTTACTAAGAATGGCGTGGAGCGTATCATGGTCAGTTCTCCTCACTGTTACCACAGTTTCAAGAATGAGTATCCCGAATTTGGAGGGAAGTTCGAGGTGATCCATTCCACCCAGTATCTATGGGAGCTCATCAAGGAAAAGAAGATAGAATTCAAGCGGGAACTCAATAAGAAGGTTGCTTATTCCGACCCCTGTTACCTCGGTCGACACAATGATATTTATGATGCTCCCCGTGACGTTCTAAAGAGTATCCCCGGATTGGAGTTGATGGAGCTTCCGGATTCTCACGAGCAGGCTGTTTGCTGTGGTGGAGGTGGGGGGAGGATCTGGATGGACACCCCAAAGGGGGAGAGGTTCTCGGATTTGCGGCTGGAGCAGGCGCTGGAGATGGGGGCGGATGTGTTGGCGGTTGCCTGCCCTTACTGCATGCTTAACTTCGATGACAGCGTGCTCACCATGAGTAAAGAGAGCCTCATCGAGATCAAGGATGTTGCGGAATTAGTTCAGGAGGCCATTTGATTGGGGGTTCAAGATGCGGGAGCCTAGAATTGGCGTATATGTATGTCATTGCGGCAGTAATATAGCCGGAACGGTTGATGTCGAGGAGGTTGTCGGCTCTGCCCGGGACCTGGATGGTGTAGCGGTGGCTCGTGACTACAAGTTCTGCTGCTCCGACCCCGGTCAGGATATGATCAGGGCGGATATTGCAAAGTTGGGGCTCAATCGTATAGTTGTCGCCGCCTGCTCACCGACGATGCACGAGGTTACCTTCCGCCGTGTCTGTCAGGATTCGGGAATAAACCCCTATTTATTTGAGATGGCAAATATTCGGGAGCAATGCTCCTGGGTGACCGAGGATAAGGGAAAGGCTACCGAGAAGGCTAAATCACTGCTGGGCGCTGCGGTAAGGCGGGTTTTCTATCAGCAGCCATTGGAGACCAGAAAGGTTTCGATCAATCCCAGTGCCCTGGTGGTGGGTGGGGGTATCGCGGGCATTCAGGCGGCCCTGAAGATCGCTGATGCCGGGTACAAGGTATACCTCGTGGAGCGCGAGCCCACCATTGGAGGGCATATGGCACAACTGGATAAGACCTTCCCTACCCTGGATTGTTCCAGTTGCATTCTCACACCAAAGATGACACTGGTGGGTTCTCATCCTAATATCGAGCTGATGACCTACTCTGAAGTGGATGAGGTTTCGGGCTATATCGGGAATTTCAAGGTCAAGATCAGGAAGAAGGCAAGGTTTGTCGATGAGAAGAAGTGTAACGGGTGCGGCATATGTCAGGAGAAATGCCCCTTCAAAGCCGATAGCGAGTTTGATGCTGGAATGGGCAAGAGAAAGGTTATTTATACCCCCTTTGCGCAGGCGGTGCCCAATATACCGGTCATTGACCGGGAACACTGCGTCTATTTTCTAAAGGGCAAGTGTCGTGCCTGTGAGAGGTTCTGCGAGGTAGGGGCTATTGATTTTGAGCAGGAAGACAGAATTGTTGAGGTAGAGGTAGGGACAATAATCCTGGCCACCGGTTATGGCGTTTTTGATCCCACCCCTATTTATCAGTACGGCTATAAGCGGCTGGATAATGTTATCACGAGTCTAGAGTTCGAAAGACTGGTTAGCTCGACCGGACCGACAGATGGCAAGATTGTGCTTAAGGATGGCTCCGCCCCTCGGAGCATTGCCATTATCCATTGCGTTGGCAGCCGCGACAAGAACTATCATGAGTACTGCTCTAATGTATGCTGTATGTATTCCCTTAAATATTCTCACCTGATAAAGGAAAAGATCGATGCGGTGGTATACCAGTTGTACATCGATATGCGCTGCTTCGGTAAGGGCTATGAGGAATTCTATAAGCGCCTCTCGGAGGAAGGTGTCTTCTTCGTACGAGGCAAGGTATCTGAAGTTACCGATGAGGCTGTCAATGAGGAGGAAGGGAGATTAACTGTGGTGGCTGAGGATACCCTGTTAGGTTCCATAATAAAGTTGCCTGTAGATATGGTCATCCTGTCCTGCGCCCTGGAGCCGCAACCGGATGCCGAGGCCATTGGCCGACTATTCAATGTCAGCCGCAGCGCTGACGGCTTTTTTATGGAGAAGCATTCCAAGCTGGATCCGGTTGCTACCATGAGCGATGGGATATTCCTGGCCGGTTGCTGCCAGGGTCCCAAGGATATACCCCATGCCGTAGCCCAGGGATTGTCTGCGGCTGGCGAGGCATTGTCCCTGATCAGCAAGGGGGAGGTGGAGATCGAGGCGGCTACGGCGGTTATTGACGAGAGAATCTGCTCTGCCTGCCAGATTTGCAAACTCGTTTGCCCTTATAGCGCCATCTCGTTTGATGAGGAGAAGGTGGTGTGCCAGGTGAATGAGGCTCTGTGTAAGGGATGTGGTGCTTGCGTTGGCGGCTGTCCCGGCGACGCCATAAGCCTGAATCACTTTACGAATGAGCAGATCCTGGCTCAGATGGAGGGGATGCTGCTTTAGTACTCGCTGGAGATGAAGCTCTTGATCTGGGCGTAGGTAAAGACCGGACCATCACGGCAGACATAGATATTCCCGATATTACATCTCCCGCATTTTCCTATTCCGCACTTCATCCTCTTCTCCAGCGTAGTTACCATTTGCTCCGGCCTGAAGCCGAGCTTCTCCAGAACGGGGAAGGTGAATCTTATCATAATCGGTGGGCCGCAAACGATGGCTATCGCATTCTCTGCTGAGGGAGCCACCTGCTCCAGTACCTGAGGGACGAACCCCTCCCTTCCCTTCCAGCTTTCATCGCCTCGATCAACGGTGGTTACCATATTGACTGTCTCGTTGTTGCCCCATGCATCCAGGTCGTACTTGAAGCAGAGGTCGGCAGGAGAGCGCGCTCCATAGATAATGTGGATATCGTTGTATTTATCCCTGTTATCAAGGACATTCCAGATAAGAGACCTTAGTGGGGCCAGACCGATGCCGCCGCCGACGAAAACGAGGTTTTTCCCCTGCAGGAGATCAAGGGGGAAGCTGTTGCCATAGGGCCCTCTGAAGCCGATTTCCGCGCCAACTCCAAGCCGGTGCAGGGCGTTGGTTACCTTGCCCACTCGCTGTAGAGTAAACTCGAGGTGGTCGCGCCGGGTGGGGCTCGATGAAATGCAGAAAGTCGCTTCGCCAACTCCGAAGACCGAGTATTCGCCGAATTGCCCCGACTCGAAGCTGAACTCATCTCTTAGCTTCTCATCCTTGAAATTGAAGTGGAAGGTTCTGACGCCAGGGGTTTCGTCAATTATCTTCTCAATCACCATTATATGCGGCAGGTATACATTACCCTGCGCCAGGAATCGGCTCCTATTGCTAGCTGTCATTGGTGATCATCTCCCTTACCCGGGCAGTTGGCCTAAGGTCTGGCAAATATCCCAGTTCACCGGGCACAGACGAATACACCTTCCGCATCCCGTACAGGCGATAACATCAAAAGCCATGGGGTAGAACTCAAACTTGTGGCATACCTTCTGTCTCACCCGCTGCCATTTCTCCTCCCGGGGGTTTTCCATGGGCATTTTAGTATATAGAGGGAAGGCACAGCTATCCCAGCACCTGAATCTGGCCCCCTCTTTCTTTACCATCTCGTCGCTTATATCAAAGCAATGGCAGGTGGGACAGAGAAAGGTGCAGATGCCACAGGCGATGCACTTGGCAGCCACCTTCTCCCAGTAGGTCTCATCTTCAAAGGTGGAGAGCAGTTTATGGCTCAGGTGCTGAGTGTCTATCTTCCTGGTTACCTTGTCGTGGGCCTTCCCTTTCGCTTCGCTGGCTCTGGCTGTATCATCTTCGGTTGCATCTTCAAGCCCGGCAGTTAGCTCCATCAGCTGTTTGCCTTTATCACTTATCTCCTCGATCAAGAACTCATCACCGGTATCGGTGAGCATGAGATCAACATCATTTGATTCTCCTGGGCTGATACCCAGGGAGGTGCAGAAGCAGGTGTCATAGGGCTTAAGGCACCCCAGCCCGACCAGCACCGCGCCCTCTCTCCTGGGGAGGTAGTAGGGGTCTTGATATGCGTCGGTGAAGATATTGTCCAGTATAGCCAGAGACCGACCATCGCAGGGGCGGATCCCGAAAATCAATTGCTGGTGCTCTTGCGATGGTAGCTTTATACTGTGGCCTTCCTTCCCCTTCTGGAAGCGGAACATTTCCTCCACCGGTGGCAGGAAGTTGGCCTTGGGTGGTTTTGCGGTATTCCTATACCAATCCAGAAAGCCGGTATCGCTGCCATCCCATAGACCCATCTGAGCGGTATCACCTTCATTGGAGGGAACAAATATGGTGTAGTCCTTGCTCCACTGGTGGAGAAGGTTTCCTAAATCCTTTTTGTTTATCTTCTTGTGATTCATTTTTATCTGATCAAATCCTTGGCCTCTTCCTGTTCATAGTGGGTCATTAATGGGGGCGCATCCTTAGCCATCCCTGCCTTGAAGTGGAATAGCTCATCCACCAGATCATACATCTCTCTGGTCAGGCTTCTCAAAGGAATATTCACCGGGCAGGAGCGCTCGCACTCCCCGCAATCGCTGCACCTTCCGGCAAGATGAATGGTTCTGATTGCCTGGAACATGAGGTTCTCCTGCCACCGCGGCACCGGCATCAGCCATTGAGGCTCACTCTCCTCGACAAAACAGCGCTGGCAGAAGCACGACGGACAGATGTTCCGGCAGGCATAACAGCGGATACAGCGGCGGAACTCTCTTCTCCAGAACTCCCACCTTTCCTGCGGGGATATCCCCTTGAGGATCCTCGCCTGACCCGCCGACCTTTCGGCAAATGGTGCGGTTGGCTCACCAAGGAGGATATCGTAATCCTGTGGGGTGGGGAACTCGCATCCGAGGCAGTTGTCAAAAAGAACATCGCTTATGGGGAATTCACTTGCCTTGCCGTCAACTGTTATGACTACCTTGTCGCCTTCTCTGATGATATCATCCAGCTCATCTCTGTCTTTGCCGGTTAGCTTCTCTACCTTACGTAGTTCAATCATCCCGGGGCAGGGGATACCGAGGATCACCAGATTATCCCGCCTGACCTTGTTGTCCTGTATCAGGCTGACGATGGAGCGGCCATCACATCCTTTGGCTACAATAGCAACCCGTCCCTTCAGTTTGGGCCCCTTGAGATCTGGCCCCTTGATATCTGGCAGAAATACCGCGAGATTATTGACTATGAAGGGGTTGATCACCAGTCGGTCAAGGTCGCCTTTGTCTCTGGTGATTAATGGAGTGGTGGTGAATTTCAGGCTTCCTGGTTCGAAGCCGATAATAAGGTCAACCTTATTTTGCTCCAGCAGGGCTCCAGCCTCATGCCGCAGCTTCTGTTGTATTTTGTTGTTGCTGTTCATCAAACAATCGGTTGGGCCCGATTTCTCTTAGCCCCTCTGTTACCTCGGTAACCACCTCCACAAATTTTCCCGCCTCTGAAGCCGAGATCCAGCTTGCCTGAATCCGCTCAGGTTCTATGCCCATATACTCCAAGAACTTCTTGGTTATCGCTACCCTTCTTCGAGCACGGTAGTTCCCCGTTTGATAGTGACAATCACCGGGGTGGCAGCCCGAGATCAGGACGCCATCGAAACCCAGTTGCAGGGCCTTGAGGATGAAGAGGGGATCGACTCTCCCGGAGCAAGGAACCTTTATTATCCGTATGTTGGGGGGATACTTCTTACGGCTGGTTCCGGCCAGGTCGGCGCCGCCATAGCTGCACCACTTGCATAGAAAACCAACTAGCTGTGGCTCCCATTCCGTGTTCAATTCAGCTCCCAAAGCTGACTCCAAACCGCCAAAATTATATCATAGGCGACAAGCGATATCAAGGCGCCTGACAACGCACCTTGTGAGGTCTCAAATGACTGCGGCTGCCGAATGGGGGAGCGGTTGTGGAACTGGTGATCGGGGTCCGGTGCACAATTTGCCTGAAGCGGCGACACCACCGGCACTTGACTATTTGACTTCAATCTGGTATAATTGAGACCATGGATACAGCGAGAGGAAAGGGGATTTCAAGGGGAAAGAATTCCCCCTTGACTATCTTGACATGTAGAACTTCAGCATGTATACTGTCTCTATAGAAATCTAGAAAAAGAGGCCGTGCAAGAGGTGAGGAGGAGCAAAGCCAGGATCGAGGCCATTGAAAGCGGGCCGGCCTCGAAAAGGGGGTGGGAGAATAGAGCAAGAGAGTTCATTCTAAGCCAGGGAAAAACATAAAAGTATAACAAAGGAGGTATAGGTAAATGTCAAAAGTGAAAATCAGTATGTCAGTGTTGCTGACCGCTTTGGTGATGGTCAGTATGCTGGCAATGGGATGCCCGCCACGGGTGGTTGAGCCACCGGTGGTAGAGCCGCCAGTACGCATGGGGGCCTGGCTGGATGAGATTGTCGCCATCATCATGGATCACGACCTTGCGATCCCGAAGATCGCAGCAGGTGAGCTCCACCTGTTCGGTGACGACATAGCAGATCCCGAATTCTTCGAGAAGGTCGTGGCGCATCCAGAGATGGGCTACGAGAAACTGTTCGGGGTATTTATGGAGTTGACCTTCAACCCCGCCGGGACCCCTGAGGATCCCACCTTCCGCGACGGCAGGCTCAATCCGTTCGCTGTCCCCCGGATACGGGAGGCGATGAACTGGCTCCTCGATCGAGACTACATCGCCGAAGAGATCTGGAAGGGGATGGCGATTCCGAGGTATTTCCCCCTACATCCCGCCTTCCCCGACTATGCCAGAATTATCGACGTTGCCAGAGCACTCGAGCTCCGCTACGCCTACGACCCGGACAAGGGACGGGCAATAATCCTCGAGGAGATGGAGAAACTCGGTGCTGAGCTCATCGACGGCATCTGGCACTGGGAGATAGAGGGGGTGATGGAGCCGGTGGAGATAATCGTCCTTGGCCGGATCGAGGACGCCCGGAAAGAACTGGCCCACCACGTGACCGGGATACTGGAAGATCTGGGCTTTGTTGTCAAGGAGATGATCAAGACGGCAGCCGACGCGTCGCCGATCTGGCTCCACGGCCATCCCTATGACGGGCTGATGCACATCTACACCGGAGGCTGGATCGCCACCGTGATCTCCCGTGACCAGCGGGGAGTGTTTGACTTCTTCTACACCGAGAGGGGCATACCCCTCCCACTCTGGGAGTATACTAAACCCACTCCGGAGTTCGATGAGCTCGCCGAGAGGCTGGGCCTTGCCGACTACGAGTGCCTTGAGGAACGCGCCGCCATGATGGGAAGGGCCCTGGAACTGGTGATGCAGGACTCCCACCGGATATTTGTCGCCAATAGCGTGGGATTTATGCCGCGCCGGGCAGAGATCGCGCTTGCGTCCTGTCTTGCCGGGGGCATCGGCGGTGGCTGGCTCTGGGGGTTGACTATACGCTTCGAGTGCCCGGTTACGGGTGAAATTCAGCCAGGGGGATCGGCGACCGTCGCCATGCCCAACCTTATGGTCGACCCCTGGAACCCGGTCGCCGGCTCCAACTGGCTCTTTGACTGGATGTTTAAACGGGCCATGTCCGAGTGGGGCGCGGCTCCGGATCCCTTCACGGGGCTATGGCATCCGCAGCGGCTCGAGCGAGCGGAGGTCTATGTAAGGGAGGGCCTGCCCGTCGGGGTAACCCTTGACTGGGTAGACCTGCAGTTCGTCCCCGAGGCTATGGAGGTCCCGGCAGACGCCTGGGTTGACTGGTGTGCCGTGGAAGAGCGGTTCATCACTAAGGCCGAGGCCTCAGCAAAGGAAGGATGGGATCCCGAAAGGGCCACCGCCGACGCGAGAATCCGGGTTCACTATCCGGCCGACCTCTTCGACAAGGTGAAGTGGCACGACGGCAGCCCGCTTGACATGGGAGACTTCCTGATGCAGATGATTATTCATTTCGACAGGGCGAAGGAGGAGAGTCCCATCTTCGACCCCGCGTGGGTGCCGGAATACGAAACCTTCATGGAACACTTCCGCGGCGTGAGGATTGTAAGCGAGGATCCGCTTATCATCGAGTCCTACACCACTATGACCGCGCTGGATGCGGAGGTGATGGCTGCTGATTGGACCTGGTGGCCGGAGTATTTCCGTGGTCCTGGCGCCTGGCACAACGTGGCGCTGGGGGTACTTGCGGAGACGGCCGAGGAGCTTGCTTTTGGCTCCGCCAAGGCGGGCGATCTTGGGGTAGAGTGGATGAGCTTCATCGCCGGCCCGAGCCTGCCCATCCTTGAGCGGCACCTGGGCGAGGCCAAAGCGGGGGGCTGGATCCCTTATGCGCCCACACTCGGCGAGTTTATAACCCCCGAGGAAGCCGCTGCCCGCTATGCCAACTTGCAGAACTGGTTTGAGGAGAGAGGGCATTTCTGGCTCGCCACGGGGCCGTTTTACCTCCATGCAGCGTTTCCCGTTGAGGAAATTCTGCATCTCAAGCGGTTCCCCTATTTCCCCGACCCGGCGGATAAATGGGTAGGCTTTGTTGAGCCCCGGATCGCTGAGGTCGATGTTACCGGGCCCAGGGTGGTCACCGCCGGGGACGAGGCGGCCTTCGATATCGAGGTGACCTTCGAGGGTGAGCCCTACCCGGTGGCCGATGTAGACTTCGTGACCTATCTTCTGGTCGACGCCACGGGTGAAATCGTCCATGTCGGTGAGGCCGTGGCAGTCCGGGATGGGCTGTGGCAGGTGGTGCTCCCCGGAGCATTGACCGCTGGACTGGTTGCAGGCTCCACCAGCCTGGAGGTGATCGTCGCACCTATAGTTGTCGCCATTCCCACCTTCGATGCGGCAATGTTTGTGCTGCTCCCATAAGGGGAAAACAATAACAAGGCACGGCGAGGGGCACCGCGGGTGCCCCTTGCCGTAAGGAGATAAGGCGCCATGAGCGAGATGGCTATCTCAGAGGCACAAGAAACTCGGGCAGGCCCCGGACAGGGTTCAGGGATAAGGATCATGCTTTCCCGCTCCCTTGCCAGGATCGGGAGGTACGCACTTGTCAGGCTGCTTACGATCGGCATCGCCGTCGTCATCGGGATATTGTTAACCATCTTCATCGCCAACTGGGGCGGGCACCTGGATGAACTAAAGAAGGCTGAGATAAGCTATGGAGTGATGGTGGCTCTCCGCGAGCGGCCGGAATGGCGCATCTTGCCGAGGGAGGAGCGCGACGCAATCTACCAGGAGATGGTTGCCATCGAGCGGGCGCGGAGGGGGTTGGACAGGCCGTTCCTGGTGCGCACCCCCGGATACCTTATCAGTGCGCTAACGCTGGACCTGGGACGGGCGGCTCATATGACCAGCCCTTCCGGATCGAGCCAGGTGCGGCTGATCATCCTTGAGCTGCTCCCGGCCACCCTGGTGCTCTTCGGCCCCGCCAATCTTCTACTCTTTTTCCTCGCGCTCTTCGGCGCCCTCTTCCTCTCGCGCCGCTATGGAAGCAAGCTGGACAAGGCAATCATTGCCCTTGCTCCCACCTCAGCCGCCCCGGCGTGGTTTTACGGTCTCTTCTTAATCCTTATCTTCGCCGTAGTGTTGGGATGGTTGCCCTTCGGGGGGATGGTTGAGGCTCCACCCCCCCCAACGATATGGGGGTATGCCTTAAGCCTCCTTGAACACCTGGTTCTGCCCGTTACGGCCATCGTGATCAGCGCCGTTTTCGTCAACATCTACTCCTGGCGCACCTTCTTCCTCATCCACTCCAGCGAGGACTATGTAGAGATGGCCAGGGCCAAGGGGCTGAGGTCGGGGGCGATCGAGCGAAAGTACGTCTTGCGGCCGACCCTCCCACCGATCATCATGCAGTTTGCCCTGACGCTCATCTTCATGTGGATGGGGGCTATCATCCTGGAGACGATCTTCGGCTGGCCGGGACTGGGCAGGCAAATGTATAGAGCGATCCGCGGCGGCGAAACCCCGGTTATCGTAGGGATAACAATCATCTTTGCCTACCTGCTGGCGGCGACACTCTTTATTATAGATATCATCTTCGCGTTGGTTGATCCGCGGGTGAAGGTCGGGGCTGAAAGGAGGGTATGATATGAGGCAGGGGTTGAGGCAACTGATGCGCTACCCGGCCGCCGTGGTGGGGCTGGCGATCATCGGGATACTCATAGTGGTGGCCATCTGGACCGTTATCGCCATCCCCTACAGTGAGGCGATAAGGCTCTGGCGAGGAGGGGGAGGAATCTGGGAGGAGTCCCCCAGGACCGCCTGGCCGCGCTGGATAAACCTCTTGCCATGGGAGAACCGCCCCACAACCATCATCGTGTGCAGCACGGAGGTAGGGGAAAAGACCGTACGGCCCCTGGCAGAGGGGATAAGCGAGGTGGAGATCGTGCTTCCATTCGACTTCACCTATGACGGTTTCCCTCAGGAAGTGACCATATTCTTTGCGGCTGAGTACGATGAGCGACCGCCGCACGTAGAAATTACCTGGGTGACCCCTGATGGGAGAGAGATCCGCGTCGGGGAGATCACCGCAGTGGGAGCGTACCGTATGTCGCAAGATGCACACCTCACGCGCCGGCTTGGAGGGAAGCCCGCCCACATCGGGCTCTTTGCCGACCCGGCCGCCGAGGATCTGCCCATCAAGGGCGAATACGCTCTGCGGCTGGAGGGCTGGCTGTTTGAAGAGGACGCTGATCTAGATGCCAGGCTGGTGGTCTATGGCCAGGTACACGGCCTTGCCGGGACCGACCACCTGCGCCGGGACCTGATGGTGGGGCTGTCCTGGGGGATTCCGGTCGCCCTCGCCTTCGGGGTTCTGGCGGCCGTGGGGGCACAGATAAGCACATTCCTCCTGGCGGCGATCGGGGTCTGGTATGGGAAGTGGGTGGATGGCGCTTTCCGCTGGCTCACCCAGGTGAACATCATCTTGCCGATGGTTCCCATTCTTATCATGGTCGGCATGTTCTTCTCGCGGAGCATCTGGGTGATACTGGGGGTAGTTATCCTCCTCAGTATCTTCAGCTCATCCTATTTTGTTTTGCGCGCCATGTTCCTCCAGATAAAGGAATCACCCTATATCGAGGCGGCCAGGGCATACGGAGCGGGGAGCTCCAGGATTATCTTCCGGTACCTGTGCCCCAAGATCATCCCGGTGCTCCTTCCACAGTTTGTTATGATAATCCCTACCTTTGTCTTCCTGGAGGCATCGCTGGCGGTTCTGGGACTGGGCGACCCGCTCCTGCCGACCCTGGGCAAGATAATATACGACGCCCGGGCCAACGCCGCCATTTACAGGGGATGGGAGTACTGGATAGTGCAGCCGGCGCTCATCCTTCTGGTCATGGGGCTTGGCTTTGCCATGGTCGGCTACACCCTTGACCGCGTCTTTAATCCAAGGCTGAGACAGATATGAAGAAAGACACCCTTATCGGGATCGAGGATCTGCGCCTCTACTTCCGCTCCGGTAGGGGTATTGTCCAGGCGGTGGATGGGGTGAGCTTCACGCTCGGTCGAGGGCCGTCTATGGTAATCGTCGGCGAGTCCGGCTGCGGGAAGACCTCACTGGCCAGGGCGATCTTGAGGCTGCTGCCCCGCAACGTGCATACCCATTCGGGGCGAGTCTCCCTCAATGGCATTGACATAATGAAGCTTGGAGAGGAGCGCTTCCGGCGGGAGGTGAGGTGGCGCAGGATCGCCATGGTACCCCAGGCGGCGATGAATTCTCTGAACCCCGTGATCAAGGTTGGGGATCAGGTAGCAGAGCCACTGCTCGTACATGGACTGGTGGGGGGGAAGGGAGAGGCAGCGGAGCGGGCACAGGAGGCGTGCAAACTGGTAGGGCTCCCGGTGGATTTCTTAGACCGTTACCCCTTTGAGCTCTCGGGGGGAATGCGGCAGCGTGCCGCCATCGCCATGGCGCTGGTGACGAAGCCGGCACTGGTAATCCTCGATGAGCCGACCTCGGCGCTGGATGTATTGACGCAGGCAAACATCATGAATGTGCTGAAAAAGATCAAGCGGGAAGTTGAGACGAGCTTTATTCTCATTACCCATGACATCGCCACCTCCAGTGAGCTGGCGGACGAGGCGGCAATCATGTACGCCGGGCAGATAGTGGAAATATGCGACGCGGCGCGATTCTATCGCGAACCCTTCCACCCCTACGCAAGGAAGCTTATGGCGAGCGTGCCGACACTGCGGGGGGATAAGGAGCTCGAGTTTATTCCAGGGCGACCCCCGAGCCTGATCAACCCTCCCCGTGGCTGTCGCTTTGCCGATCGTTGTCCCTCCCGGCTCGGTAAGTGCGAGAAGGAACCACCGCTGGGAGAGATTAGCACCGGGCACTGGGTGAAGTGCTGGCTATACAACTGAGGCAACAGAAATGCAGAATGATATACTGCTTAGAGTGGAAGACCTACACACCTGGTTTGAGTTGAGGAAGTGGGGATTCCTGCATGCGGGGTTTGTGCGGGCAGTGGACGGGGTAAGCTTCGAGCTTAAGCGTGGAGAGGCGGTCGCCATTGTCGGTGAGTCCGGCTGCGGGAAGAGCACCCTGGCGAAGACTATTTTAGGTCTCGTCCTGCCCACAAAGGGTGGAATCAGCTTTAATGGGCGGGGGCTTGAGGCAAAGAAAATACGGGAGTACCGCTCCCAGGTCGGCTACATCCAGCAGGACCCCTATGGGGCGCTTGCCTCCTTCTTGAACGTGAGGGGCATTCTGGAGGAGCCCCTGCGCATCAACGGAGTGGGAAGTGCCGAAAGGAAGGAACGCATCGAGGAGGTTCTGACGGAGGTGAAGCTGACGCCGGTGGGGGAGTTCCTCCCGAAGTTTCCCCACATGCTCAGCGGAGGGCAGCAGCAGCGTGTGGTGATCGCCCGCGCCATGATCCTGAAGCCGAAGCTTATCGTTGCCGATGAGCCGGTGTCCATGCTCGATGCCTCGGTTCGGGTGGAGATACTCCAGCTCCTGGAGGGACTTCAGCATGCTCACGACTTGGGAGTGATCTACATCACCCACGACCTTGCCACCGTCCGCTACTTTACGGAGCGTATCTTCGTCATGTACGGGGCGAATCTGGTGGAACGGGCCAGGGTGAAAGAGCTATTGGATAACCCACTGCATCCCTATACCCGGGCTTTACTCACAGCCACCTCCAATCCCGACCCGGAGAATGCCGCTACCTTCAAAGAGGTGCCCTCCGGAGAACCCCCAAGTCTGCGCAGCCCCCCTGCAGGGTGCAGGTTCCACCCCCGGTGTTCTTCTATCATAAAGGGATTGTGTGATGTGGAGAGGCCACCGGACTTTGAGCGCGGGTGGGGGCACTTCGTGATGTGTTGGCTTTACAAATGAGTCACCTAAGGCTTATCATCCTCGGGTTCCTATTACTCCTTGTTGGCGCCGTACTGCCTTTCGTTATGGTCATCCGGCTCCTGGAGTCTACATTTCTGCTGAATTTCGTGGCCGCTACCTCCTCAGTTGGCGGGCTGACCGTCGGGCTTATCGGGATCGTCCAGTACAACCGTTCAAGACGCCAGGGCATGGACTGACCATCACCAGGGCGAATCTGGAGAAGATCATGATGAGGTTCTCTTGGTATCTCATCTTAGCAGTTCTGGTCATGGCAGGTCTGTTTGGCCTGGTGATTTTTACCTGGCTGCAACCCGCGGTGCCGGTCGCCGATCAGGCTCCAATACCAGAAGGGACGATACCGCCCGGTGAGTCTATCCAGGAGGCTATCGATGGGGCGGAAGCAGGCGCGGTGATCCAGTTGGCAGCCGGAACCTGGGAGGAGAATATCAGGATCGACAGACCCCTGACACTAAAGGGTGCGGGTGCCGGACAGACGATAGTCGACGGGATCAAAGAGGGCTATCCGGTCGTTTGGATCGCGGCGGATGAGCGAATCACGGTCAAGTTAGAGGGACTGACGATCACCGGAGCGGAGGAAGGAGATCCCGATGCGGAGAGCCGCGCCCGCGGGATACTGGCCCAGGGTGAACTGCACCTGAATATCACCAACTCCGCCGTCTCCGAAAACAGGCACGGCATCGAGCTCAGTGACTCGGCGCAGGCCGAAATCACTGGCACCACCTTCTCCCGGAACAGGCACGGGGTCATGCTCCGGGACTCAGCAAGGGCTGAGATCAGCAACTCCACCATCTCCGGTGACAGGGAAGGTGCCGGCATCCTCCTGAAGGACTCAGCACAGGCTGAGATCACCAATTCTGCCACATCGGGAAACTGGCATGGCATCCTGCTCAGGGACTCAGCGCAAGCAGAGATCAGCGACTCCGCCATTTCCCAGAACGAGGTAGGCATCGGGCTTGCAGGCGAAACGCAGGCCATGATCACCGGCTCCAACATCTCCGAGAACAGTTGGGGGATCGGGCTTGTGGGTAAAGCAGAGATAGCAATCACCACCTCCAATATCTCCGGGAACAGCCAGGAGGGGATCGGGGTTGGGGGCGAAGCACAGGCTGGGATCGCGGGTTCCATCATCTCCGATAACAATCACGGCATCATCCTCCGGGGCACAGCACGGACAGAGATCAGCGATTCCACTATTTCCGGGAACAGATGGGGCATCGAACTTTCGGCAACAGCAGAGGCAGAGGTCTTCGAGGCCACCATTTCCGCAAACGGAGTTGCTGTCAGAGTCAGGCATTCAGCGCAGGTCGGAATCACCGGGTCTGACATCTCCGGGAACGGGTGGACTGGCATTGAGATCAGGGACTCGGCGCAGGCCGTGATCGCCGGCTCCGCCATCTCCGAGAATGTGGGGCCTGGCATAGCGCTTTCGGCAACTGCGCAGGCCGTGATCACTGGCTCCACCATTTCCGAAAACAGGGACGGCGCATGGCTGCGGAACTCCGCCCACCTAAAGATCACCGGCTCCGCCGTCTCCGGGAGCCAGCAGGATGGCTTCATACTGAGAAACTCAGCGTATTTAGAGGTCACGGACTCCACCATCTCCCGGAACGAGCGACACGGCATCAATCTGTTGAACTCAGCGCATGCTGTGGTCACCGGCTCCACCATCCGCGACAACCAAGAACATGGAGTCAAGCTTTCGTGCTTCGCGCACGGGGAGATCACCGATAATCTCATCAAGGGCAATGGGAGGGGTGGAATTATATCCCTTTCAGATCGGCCGTTGACAGGGGGCAATAACACCATGCTGAAGAACGGCCTCGACCTTCTAGGGAATCTCCCCTCCGGCCTGCGAAAGCCGCTGATGGAGCCGGTTGAATGGGAGATAAGGCTTCCCGATCCTGCTGTTCCCACCCTGCAGCATGCGGTTGACGCTCTGCTGCCCGGAGGACGGCTGATCCTGGGTGAGGGCAGCTACACCGGTGGGGTGACGATCGGAAAAGACCTCACCATCATAGCCAAGGAAGGCGCGAAACCACGTATCGAAGGGGGATTTGCCGTTATCTCCCTGGCGAGGGCGGCACGAGTGAAAATAGACGGACTCCTCCTGAGGGACGGCTGGATGGGGTTGGCCGGCGGCACCACTACTCAGATAGAGATCACCGACAGCACCATCTCCGAGAACAAAGCATATGGTATCAAGCTCTGGGACTCAGCGCAGGCTGTGATCACCGACTCTACCATCTCCCGGAACGAGAAACACGGCGTCCTGTTGTTGAACTCAGCGCAGACTACGATCACCGGTTCCACGATCTCCGATAATGGGTGGAACGGCATCGAGCTCAGGGATTGGGCGCAGGCAGAGATCACCGGCTCCACCTTCTCCGAGAACAGTGTGCACGGTATCAAGCTTTGGGATTCAGCACAAGCGCTCCTGAGAGGGAACACGGCCATCAACAACAGGTATGGCGTCAGTGCTATACAACTCGTGCAGGGCTATATCGCAGGCTCCGCTAACACCATCCCAGGCCCTGGCGAGCCCGGTGGGAATCATATCAATGTCATCCCCGCGAGGCTATGCTTCCTGATGACCGAAGAGGGTGGGGAATATCGGCCGGTGGCTCCTACATTTCAGGAGCCTGCTCCACCTGCTCCACCTGTGCCCCGGCACTGGGTCGCCGAAGCCCGACGTCCGTAGTGGCCATCGGTGACGACCTCAGTGGCGCCGCCGGAGAGCGCCCCTTCGATGGCCGCGTTGGCGTCCGCAGTCATCAGTTTACGGAAACGCTCATACTCTTTGTGGCTTAACGAGGTGTGGCCGGCTGCCACCACGCCAGAGATGCCCTCCATATCTACTGAGATCAGCACGTTCATTACTCCTCCTTCCCTGTCGGCGCTTTGAAGGCAATGGGAATCCTTTCTGTTCAATCGCTAGTTTTATAACCTGGCTGACCCAAGATACGTAAAGAAGAACAATTTGCCTTACTTCTGCTAAAGCTTGTATACTTATTGTAGGACAATTAGGGACTATCTCTATAAGGGGGCTAAGATTTTGAAATGGAAGAACTCAAAGAAGAGGCTATCAAGCAGATTGAGAGTTTAAAGGATGAGCTTATCGAGCTGAGTGATAGGATACATAAGAATCCTGAGTTAGGGTTTGAGGAGCATAAGGCTTGTGCCTGGTTAACCGATATGCTTTCAGAGCATGGCTTTGAGGTAGAAAGAGGGGTAGCAGGCCTTAAGACAGCTTTTCGTGCAACCTTTACCGGCTCCAAAGAGCATCCTAGGGTTGCTCTTCTTGCAGAATACGATGCCCTGCCTGAGATCGGGCATGCCTGTGGGCATAACATAATTGCTGCCAGCAGCGTAGGAGCAGCCATAGCATTGAGCAAGCTCAATTTGCCAGGCACTGTTGTGGTGTTGGGAACACCGGCCGAGGAAGGCGGTGGCGGTAAGATAATCATGATCGAACAAGGTGCCTTCAAGGGTATAGATGCAGCGATGATGATTCATCCTTCAGATCAGAACCTGATCTGGAAGGGATCGCTGGCTATAAAGCAGATAAGGATGAAGTTCAAGGGCAAATCAGCCCATGCCGCGGCCGAACCGGAAAAGGGTATAAACGCCCTGGACGCAGTCATCCAGACCTTTAACAACATCAACGCTTTAAGGCAGCACCTCACCGAAGATGTGCGCATCCATGGAATAATCACTCACGGTGGAGTGAAGCCCAATATTGTGCCTGACTACGCAGAGGCCTATTTCTATGTGCGTGCACTGGAGGAAAACTACCTCCTGGAGGTATTAGAAAAGGTCAAAAATTGTGCCAAAGGTGCAGCATTGGCCCAGGGGGCTAAAGTAGAGTTTGAGATAGGTAGAGGATATAGATCTCACAAGCCGAACCACGCATTAGCCGAGGCATTTGAGGCCAACCTGTTAGCATTAGGTGTAAAGCCTGATAGACCGCCGGAGCATGGTGGTATAGGCTCAAGCGATATAGGTGATGTGAGCCATGTTGTGCCGGCCATCCATCCTTATATCTCTATCACCGAAGGGGAACTTCCAGGTCATTCACCTGAGTTTGCTGAGGCTGCTTGTTCAGAAAAAGGGCACCGGGGGCTAGTTATCGGTGCAAAAGCACTTGCAATGACCGCTATTGATTTATTTATCCATGATATTTTAGCAAGGAGGGAAGAATCGTGGCACCGTTGATTGAGGTGAGAGGTCTCAAGACGTATTTCTATACCGATGACGGCGTAGTGCGGGCGGTGGATGGGGTTGATTTCACCATTGAGCAGGAGAAGACTCTCGGGGTGGTCGGTGAGAGCGGGTGCGGAAAGTCGGTGACCGCGCTCTCCATCATGGGGCTTATCCAGACGCCGCCGGGCAAGATCGAGGCCGGTGAGATCCTCTACCACCGGAACGGGAATGTCACCGAGCTGACCAATCTCGATCCCAAAGGAAAGGAGTACCGCTCGATCCGGGGAAACGAGATCGCCATGATCTTCCAGGAGCCGATGACTTCCTTGAACCCGGTTTATACCATCGGGAACCAGATCATGGAGGCGATCATCCTCCACCAGAAGGTAGGGAAAAAGGAGGCCCGTAAGCGCGCGGTAGCGATGCTGGAGGCGGTAGGCATTCCCTTGCCCCGGCAACGGATCGATGAATATCCTCATCAGCTCTCCGGCGGGATGCGCCAGCGTGCCATGATCGCCATGGCCCTCTCCTGTAACCCTTCTCTCCTCATCGCCGATGAGCCCACCACAGCGCTCGATGTCACGATTGAGGCGCAGGTGCTGACCCTGATGCACGACCTGCGCAAGGAGTTCAAGACGGCGATGATGTTGATCACCCACGACCTCGGGGTTATCGCCAGTATGGCCGATGACGTAGTTGTTATGTACCTGGGCAAGATCGTTGAAGGATCGACCGTCAGGAACGTCTTCCATCACACCAAACACCCGTACACGCAGGGGTTGATGAGCTCGATCCCGTCGCTGGCCACAAAGAGACATCGCCTTGTCCCCATTGAGGGGGTGGTCCCCGACCCGTTTGAAGTACCGGCGGGATGCGGCTTCGAGCCGCGGTGCCCCCAGTCGATGGGGATCTGCAAAAGGGAGACTCCGCCGCTTAAGGAAGTTGTCCCCGGGCACCGGGCAGCCTGCTGGCTGTACGAATAATGAGGAGGTGAAAGAGTTTGGCTTCTGATAATGTTCTACTTGAAGTAAAGAACCTGAAGAAGTACTTCCCCGTGCGTAAGGGGATACTGAGGCGTGTGGTGGCCCATGTCAAGGCGGTCGACGATGTTGACCTGTACATCAAAGAGGGGGAGACCTTTGGGTTGGTGGGGGAGAGCGGCTGTGGGAAGACCACTATCGGCCGCACGATCCTTCGCCTGATCGAGCCGACCGCCGGCGGGGTCATCTTCCGGAGCAAGAGGCTTGCCAATTCAAGCGAGCAATACAGGGAGGTGGATGTGACCGCCGCCTCTCCGAAAGTGATGAAGGCGCTGCGCCGCGATATGCAGATCATCTTCCAGGACCCCTATTCCTCCCTGAACCCACGGATGACCGTGGGGGCCATCGTGGGGGAGCCGCTGCTGGTGCACGGTGTAGCCAGGGGGAGTGAACGGGAGGATCGCGTCCGCCACCTGCTGGGTGCCGTCGGGCTAAAGCCGGACCACATGAAGCGCTATCCCCACGAGTTCTCCGGTGGCCAGCGACAGAGGATCGGGATTGCCCGTGCCCTTGCCCTGGAGCCGCAGCTGATCGTGGCTGACGAGCCGATCTCCGCCCTCGATGTTTCCATCCAGGCGCAGGTGTTGAACCTCCTGGAGGACCTTCAGGATGAATTCGGTCTGACCTACCTGTTCATCGCCCACAATCTCTCCGTGGTCAAGCATATCAGCGACCGGGTGGCGGTGATGTATCTCGGAAGGATAGTGGAGCTGGCCAGGACCGAGGAGCTGTTTGACAACCCGAAGCACCCCTACACCGAGGCGCTGATGTCGGCGGTTCCGGTTCCCGATCCCGATTACAGCGCGGAGCGAATCATCCTCAAGGGGGACGTCCCCAGTCCGGTCAATCCACCCTCCGGCTGCTACTTTCACCCGCGCTGCCGTTACGCCAGGGAGGTCTGCAAAACGGAGACCCCGGTCTATCGGCACCTCGGCGGGGAACACTTCGTCACCTGTCACCTGGCCGACTCGCTGAATCTGCGGCCGGTGCGGAAGGGTTGATACTGGTAATGGCTTGGAGGCCGCGCCGTTGTTTGTGTGTCCTTGTCAGCGGGAAGTCTCTTCGTCTCACCTTGGGAATTATGGCAGAAGGGCTGATCGTGTCCCGAAAATCGCGGGTTAGAAGCCGTGTTGCCTCGTGGGGCAATCCAGCCCTGCCGAGACACCGTTGAAACGCACGGGCGGCCTGGTGCCGTCGCCAGAGGAAACCTGGTAGCAGCACAGCCACTGCTACCAGGAGCCCTAATATTTTAGCTGCGATCCTCATTGCGAGCCAGATATTTTTCAGCATCAGTCTTTCTCTTATTCCTCTTTCTCGATCTTGATGCGCATCCCGCTTCCGTGACCGGCGTGCATTCCGCCTACGAAGTGACCCGGAAATCCGTGGCCGACGTGCATCCCTTTGCCCATCACGTCCTTCAGGTTAATCATGTATCCGCGAGCCATCTCCAGGGCGTCCTTCTCCGGAATCCCGGATTCCACAAGTTTCTTGTAGAATGTCCCTATGGCGTCGCCCATGTTCTCAGCCGAATCTTTGGAGTAGAGCACCTTATGCAGGTCTCGCAGGAGATTCGGAATTCTGTCGGAAACCACATCTAAGACTTCCCTCACTGTCTCAGGGGATGCATGGCTTTCCTTTCGCTCCTCAGTCATTTTATGCCTCCTTTCTTGATGCAAAGATTTTGCGTTGACTTTGATCTTAAACCTGTATTAATCGCTGTAAGTCATCTTCACCTCCATTCAAACAGCCTCGAATGCAAACAATGGGGCCCGGTAACCCAGGAGAAAAAGGTCTCCTCGCATGGGAATTCCCCTGCCCTCTACCAACACCCTAAGTGACAGTCCCAGCAAGGAGTGTCCCATGTTGACCTGAACGACGGGTAGCCCACGTGTGCGAGCCACCACCTTGTTCCATGTTCTCTCCGTCAGCCCCGGCATCTGCTCCAGGTCTGCCTGGTGCTCCCGCGCCATACGGATTATCCATCTCAGTTCTTCCCGACAGGCGGGGCAATTCACAAGATGATCGGCAATCAGCCAGGCCTCCTCCGATGGCAGGTTGTTGTTTGCATACCAGGGCATCAGTTCGTTTGCTCTTATACAGTCCATCATCTCAGCATCTCCGCAAGCTTCCTTTTGGCATAGTACATCCTTGATTTGACCGTTCCCTCAGGCACATCCAGGAGATTTGCAATTTCTCGGTACGGGAGTCCTGCATAGAATGTAAGGAACACTACCTCTCGTTGTTCCGGAGGCAGGGCCTCCACAGCGCCCAGAACCTGGTACTTGCTTTCAACAACATCCGCCGGGTCGGGGAGTGTCGTTGCCTCTGGAAAAAGGCGCTTGCATTTGGTCTCCTGCCGCAGAAGGTTGTGGGCCTGTTTGCGGGCGATGCCGAATATCCAGGTTGAAACCTGGGAACGGCCGGAAAATTTTCCCGCACCTTGCCAAACACAGACCATCGTCTCCTGGGCGACTTCCTCAGCCAACTGACGGTCCCGAAGCAAGGTAAGGGCATAACGAAATACCCGTTCGGCAAAGCGATCATAAAGTTCGGAAAATGCATCCGGATCCCCCTTTGCAACCTCGCTTAAAAGAAAATTATCTTCCGGCACTGCTGTTTCCTGCAACTTCCCATCAGTCAACCCTGGCTCTCATCCAGGCCCTTACGTACGTAAGTGGTAGAAAGGGAACCAAAAGGTTCAAATCTCTGGTGTATCCTCCAGAATAGAGAAGGGGCTGCAAGAGGAAGGCATTGCCATAGGCTTCATAGGTATGATAAGGCAAGCCCTCAAATCTACAGGGACATCGGGAGCACTTCGTCACCTGTCACCTGGCCGACTCGCTGAATCTGCGGCCGGTGCGGAGGGGTTGATACTGCCATAAGTAGACCCGCTGCACCTGCCGGCAGAGAGGGATGAGGATATCGTTCATCCCCACACCGGCCTTTGCCGCCTGCTTCTCCGCGGTCAGGCGTGGACCGAGCACCTCGACCTCATCGCCTATCTTTGCGTCCAGACCGGTCACATCGATCATCGTGTGATCGAGGCATATCCGGCCGACGATCGGCGCTCTTTTGTCACCAATGACCACCTCACCGCGATTGAAGAGTCCGCGGTGGAGCCCACTGCCGAAGCCGAGCGGAATGACAGCAATCTGGCGGGCGGAGTCCGTCCTATAGGTGCGATTATAGCCAATGTAGCTCCCTGCAGGGAGCTGGCGCAGATCGATGATGCGGGTAGTGACCGTGGCGATCGGCGTGATCTGCTCACCCCACGTTCCTTCGGCCGGCACCTCGGGGTAGCCGTAGAGGATCGCACCGATGCGCACGAGGTTGTAATAACCTCCCATGGTCTCATCAGGATAGTTGATCAGACACGGCGCACAGGCGAAATGGCGTAGCGGCGGGAGCATTCCGGCTTCGTCCAATTGGGCAAGTACTATGTTCAACTTCTCGATCTGACCCAACGTATACGCCCGATCGTCCGGATCTTGCGAATCGGCAACCGCGGGGTGGCTGAATATCCCTTCGACCTGCAGGTTGGAGAGTTTTTGCAGCTCGGCGAAGAACTCGAGCGCCTCATCAGGGAAGACCCCAAACCGTCCCAGACCGGTATCGATAATCACCTGAACGCTTGCCGGCACGCCTTGAGCTTTTGCCTCCTGGTCGAGCCGGGCGGCAAAATCGAGACTGGCGATGCTGAGTGAGGCGCGCATCTCAACTGCAACAGCAACATCCTCGGCTCGGGATAGTCCTAGTACGAGAACAGGAAGCTCCACCCCAGCGCGACGCAGCCTCTCTACCTCAAAGAGATCAGCCACTCCCAGCCAGTCCACCCCCTCATCTTGCGCTCGTTGGGAAAGCTCGATCAGCCCATGCCCGTAAGCATCGCGCTTCACCGTGAATAGTATCTTCACCTGCTCCGGTATATTCTGCCGCACCAGGCGGATGTTCTCCGCCAGGCGATCGAGATCTATCCTCACTTCAGCCATCGGTTGCATGTGTCCCTCCTTAATTATGGGCGAGAACACGGCCGGCAAGCCTGCCGGTATGTTCCCCGCGCTCTATCACCACAGTGCCGTTCACCAGCACATACTCAATTCCATCCGGATAGCGATGTGGATCAGTGTAGGTGGCTCTATCACAGATAATTTGTGGCTCAAAGACTGTAATATCAGCCCACAGCCCTTCAGCGATTCGTCCACGGTCCTTCAGCCCCAATTTCTCAGCCGGCGTGGAGGTCATCTTGCGGACCGCCTCGGCAAGCGGCAGAATTTTCTCCTTGCGCACGTATTTGCCCAGCACCCGCGGGAAGGTGCCGTAATTGCGCGGGTGCGGCTTACCGCGGTAAAGCACCCCAGACGTTGCCAAAGCGCTCCCGTCCGAGCCGATCATCACCGCCGGATGCTGCATCACCGTGCGCACATCCCCCTCCGACATCGCGAAGTGGACAATGCTTACTGTTGCCTCCTCCTTGATCAACAACTCAAAGACGGCCTCGAGTGGATCACTACCCCCTAGATCGGCCAGTTCCTGCACGCTCATTCCCTCGTAATCCTTATTTATCTTACAGTAAGCGATTTTGATATTCTCCCAGTAGCCGGCCGATTTCGCCATCTCCTGCCGCAGGCGCTTGCGGACGGCGGGATCGCGCAGTCTGGCAAGTAGCTTCTCTTTGCCACCCACATGCATCCAACCAGGCAGGGAATCGGAGAGGCTGTTACTTGCTGCAATGTAGGGGTATTGATCGGCGGTAACATCGAGCCCGGCATCTCTGGCGCGGTCAATCATCTCCAGCGACTGCCTAACCTTCCCCCAGTTCTCCCGGCCTGTTGCCTTATGGTGTGATATCTGCACAGGAATACCTGCCTTATGTCCGACTTTGATTGCTTCTGTCACTGCATCAAGTAGCGTCTTCCCCTCTCCCCGGATATGCGAAGAGTAGATACCACCACATTCGGCGACGGCTTTGCTAAGCTCGATTAGCTCTTCTGTGTTGGCATAAAAGCTCGGAGCATAGATCAGTCCGGTGGAGAGACCCCGGGCACCCTCTTGCATTGCCTGCACAACCAGCCCCTTCATCGCGGTAAGCTCCGCCTCAGTCGGGGCGCGGTCATCAAATCCCATCACCGCCGCCCTAATTGTACCATGCCCGATCAGTGGGACGACGTTCAAAGCGATCCCCTGCTTCTTCAGGCGGGCAAGATATTCTTTCATGGTGAGCCAGTCCCATTCGAGTTCGAGGGATTCGAGATCAGTCTGTCCTTTAATCAGATCGAGCCGCTCCTTTGTGACCGGGGCGGCCGATGAGCCGCAGTTGCCGATCACCTCAGTGGTCACCCCTTGCCTGATCTTGCTCTCGGCTCGTGGATTGACCAGCAGGGGAAAGTCGGAATGAGAGTGCATATCAATGAATCCCGGAGCGACAATGAACCCAGCGGCATCGATCGTCCGAGCGGCCTCTCCATTGAAGATGCCGACCGCTTCGATCTGGCCGTCTTTCGTTCCTACATCGGCCCGCACCGGAGGGGCGCCGCTCCCATCGATCACCTGGCCGCCTTTGATGATGATATCGAACATTTCCTTTATCTCATCCGCAGTACTTCCCCAGGCCTGGCGCCGGTATGTCCCCCCTCTTCGACCACAACCTTGCCGTTTATGATGACGTATTCGATCCCTTGCGGGTATCGCCGCGGTTCCAGTGCATCATCGCACTCGCTTATCACCGTTTTGTCGAACAGAACGATATCAGCATAGGCTCCTGCCACGAGCATGCCTCGCTCCTTCAGACCAAACCTCTTCGCCGGGGCATACGCTGCTTTATTGATCGCCTCTTCAAGTGACATGATCCCAAGGTTGTTGACGTATCGGCGCAGGTAGCGGGGAAACCCGCCGTAGGTGTTGGGGTGGGGAAGGTAGTATGGCGGATATTTCATCTGCCAATCCGTATCGAATGTGTAGGTGTCCAGGCCAACCATCGCCGCTGGGTGCCTGAGGAAGGTGATCACCGCTTCCTCGCGCATGAATTCAGACCTCATCTTGGCTGTGGGGTCCTTCATGATCACCGCAAAGAGGGTGTCGAGCGGATCGGCATCCTCTCCCCTGGCTATCTCGCCGATCGTCTTTCCCGCATAGCCGTTCACTCTACACCTGGTGACGATCAGATTATCCATCCAGTAGGGGTTCGTCGTCAAATTCAGCGACGGCCACTTGCCGGAGCCTATCGCCTCTGTTATCTCGACGCGAAAATCCTTTGCCCGTAGGCTTTCGGCGAGCCTCTCTGGCGAACCGATCTCCCTGAGCCACGGTGCGAGCGTGGCGACGAGATCGGTTGCGGTCAGGGTCCCACCAGTGACGTTGGGAATAACGTCGAAAGTGACATCCACACCCTCCCCCCGGGCCGCGTCGATGACCGCCAGGGTCGCTTGCGCGACTGCCTCTAGAAGTTGCGCCGGTGGCGGCGGATCGACTCTATAGCCGGGGATCAGGTGCGATATCTGCACAGGAACGCCGGTTTTCCTACCTATCTCCACCGCCTCAATGATCCCCTCGATCCTGTTCGCCGGTGGCCGCACCTTCCCTCGGCCGATCCCGCCGCTGCGCAGATGGGTGGCATAGATTCCGCCGTAGTCCTTCACCACCTGTACCAGCTCCACTATCTCCGCTGTGTCAGCATATATGCCCGGGATATAGTCCAGGCCGGTTGAGAGGCCGAACGCGCCGGCCTCCATCGCCTCGGCGACCATCTGCTTCATCTTGTCCAGCTCGGCAGCGGTCGGCTTGCGCTCGAAGTCCGCGCCCATCGCCTCCGTCCTGATGGTGTTGTGGCCTACGAGTGGCACATGGTTAACCGACAGCCCTGTCCTCTCAAGCCGGGCTAGGAACTCCCCGAAGGTCCGCCAGTCAACATCAAGTCCGTAGAGCTCCTTTGCTTTGGGCTTAAAATCCTCCAGAGGGATGATTTCTTTGCTTTGATATTTAAATGGTCTAAGTTCGTATATCGCATCGAGGTCCCAGAACATGTTGAGCGGCCAGTAATCCTTCATCGGGGCCGCGGTATTGCCGCAATTTCCTCCGATTGTCGTTGTGACCCCTTGCATAACGAAGCTGGGAGCCGTCGGGTAGAGAAAGAGGGTTTTATCGGCATGGGCGTGAGCATCGATAAAGCCAGGAGCGACCACCAAGCCTTCAGCGTCGATGATCCTATCGTAATCGTCAGTTGCGATTTCACCTATCTCGACGATACGTTCACCGCTGATCGCTATCGACCCTTTAAATGCCCCTCCCCCGGAGCCATCGACGATTGAGCCGTTCCTGATCAGAATATCCATCATCAATCACTCACCTCTTTATCGGGTGCGATACCCAGTATATAGCGGTTCATCCAGTCGAGCAGCACCTCGTTCTGGACACGGCGCACGATCGGCGGACCATGGATTGACCCGGCATGGGGACTTGCCGGCAGCCTCACCATCTCCACAATACAACCGCTCGCCTTGAGTACGGCGTAAAACTGCTCCGCTTGTTCCGCCGGGCAGCGATAGTCGTGCTCACCCTGCACCAACAGGGTAGGAGTGGTGCAGCGATGCGCATAGGTGATGGGAGAGCATTGCCGGTACACCTCGGGTATTTCATGCGGTAGTCCGCCCATCTCCGCCGGGGCGAACCAGGGACCGACATCGCCGACGCCGTACATACTGACCCAGTTGGTGACCGGGTTCTCCGGTACAGCCGCCTTGAAACGATCCGTCTGCCCCACGATCCAGCACGTCAGATTCCCACCACCGGAGAGGCCGCAGCAGCCCAGACGGTCCGGGTCAGCGATTCCCTTGGCGATGGCGAAATCAACGCCGGCCATCAGGTCCTTATAGTCCAGGTTGCCCCAATCGCCGATGATCTTGGTGCTGAACTCGTCCCCATAGCCGGTGGAGCCACGTTGGTTGATGAACAACACGGCATAGCCCGCACCGGCCAGCATCTGGGAATCAAACGAGAAGATGTGCCCAAATCCGGAATGGGGTCCACCATGGATATACAGGATAGTCGGATAGGGTGCTTCGCCTATGCACGGCTTCATGATCCAACCCTCAACCTGCACACCATCGCTGCTGGAAAAGGAGAGGTGCTCAACTCGAGGGAGATCCCATTCCGCCAGCAGGTCGGCATTGATCCGGGTAAGTTGTCGCTCATTGGACCCATCCTTCGCAGCGATGAACAATTCCAGGGGGCTATCAAGGGTGCTGACCGCGAAAAGAAGGTGCTTGTCATTCATGTCCAGGGGGACGCAGCAGCGCTCGCCCATCACCACCGGTGCCCAGGATTCGGGTCCGTTCAGGGCAACGCGGTAGATCTGAACCGTGCCCCCTTCCTGAACCTGCACGCAGGCCGCTTGGCTATCCGCTGACACCAAAATATTGGGGGATGCCCTGTAGACCGGCATATCTGCTTGTAATCCCCCGCCTACCTGAAAGGTGAGGCCTGCCGTGCGGCATTCAGGCTCCTCTCCCTGCCGGTCGATCACCCACAGATCGTTTTGGGAGCCGATGGGGCGGCCGAACGGACTTCCGATGAAGACGACTCGCTGGCCGTCCGGTGTCCAGGCCGCGGAGATCGCATACCCCCAATCCTTCACAAGGTCGCGTACCTCTCCATCCAGGTTCACGATCCTGAGGGCGGGATAGACCCGATGCGAATCCGGGAACATCGCTGCGGTGAATAAAATCTCTTGCCCATCGGGCGACCAGACCGGCATTCCGTTCTGACTGTCATCGTGGGTCAGTTGTTTGGGCTCTCCTCCGTCGGCAGGAATCACATAGATATCCTGCACCACGTTGTCCAGATATCCCACTGCATCGAACCGGTAGATGTGGCGGGTGACCCGATAGGGCTTTGTTGGGTCCGGCGGCTCACGCGCTGGACCGGCAGTAAAGGCGATCTGCTTGCCATCGGGTGACCAGGCAGGACCACCGCCGACCCCTTGCTTCATGGCTGTTAACGCGCGGGCCTCACCGCCATCCACTGGGATCAGGTAGATCTGCGGCTTATCACCTCGGGTCGAGAGGAAAGCGATCTGCTTGCCGTCTGGTGACCACTGAGGGTTTGTGTCGCGGGCCAGCCCGGCGGTGAGTTGACGTGCCTCACACATTTCCAGAGACAAGAGCCAGATGGCAGCATACTCCTCCTCCTTCTCGGCATCAACGTGGGAGATCACGTAGGCAACGGTTTTGCTGTCGGGAGAAAGCCGCGCGTCTTGCAAGAACTTGAGGCGGAACAAGTCCGCCGGCTCAACCCTTCGGAGTTCTTTTTTCTCCCCCAAAATATCTTCCTTCATGCTAGTAGGGCGCCCGGCTGTTAACCGGGATGTTGGCGATTTTGTGGGGAGGGCACAACCGGCAGCAATATGTGAGAAGGGTATTCATTATCGTGATAGATGGTGTGGTGCGCTATGCGCAATTCAGCATCTTCACCGATGGGATGGCCAGTGTTGGGATTGCGGTCATAGGTCGGAAAAGCACTGCTTGTGATTGACAAACGGAGCCGGTGGTCTGGCTTGAATAAGATACAAGTAGACATCAGCTCAAAGGTGAACTTATAGACTTTCCCTGGTATCATCAATTCTGCTTCTCCCAAAGAATTTCGATACCGCGCTCGCAAAACCCCTTGACCAAGGTTGATTGAACGACCATCGGGATAAACATCAGAGAGCATGGCCACCCAGTCAGTGTCAGGACAGTCAGAGCTGGCATAGAGTGTGACAAAGGGCCGCCCACAGACCTCCAGTTCCTCTTTCAGCGGCTCGCTGGTGTAGACGAGCACATCATCCCGCCGCTCGATGAACCGTTTATCAAGTGGCTCCTCTGTATCTCCATATAGGTTCCAGTCCGTTACAACTTCCACCGGATTTTCCGGATTATAGGTATACTCATCGGGCGGCTCAGTGGCTGGAGCCTTCGTACTCAGGTGGCCGTCGCCTTTTAAGGTATTGGCCCTTCCCCCGCTGTGTAGATAGAACTCCCTCATCTGTGCCCGTTTGGGCGGCCAATCTTCCTCATCGCGCCACTTGTTGTCTCCCATCACAAAGATCCGCACTCGCTTATCGTTCAGCAGCCCGTTGTCCACCCCCTTCAGCCAGTAGTCGAACCACCGCAGATGGAGCTTGTTCATATCCACTATCGCCGCCGGGGTAAAATTAAGGCCGCCCAGTTCCTGCTTAGGTGTGCGGGTTCCGGCATGGTCCCAGGGGCCAATGAGAATGAATTGTCTGTCAGCGGCAGGGGAATGATTGACCATACCCTCATAGAAATAAAGAGCACCTGGCTGGTCTCCATCATACCAACCTGTAATGTGAAGCACGGGCAGATCGATATGCTCAAAATCATCATCAAGCCGGAAGCGTTTCCAGAAATCATCAAGGTCTGGATGTGAGAGCCATTCTCGCCATACGGTGTTGGTCCGACCCAAGGCTTGGTCCATGGTCATTAAAGGCAGATGGTAGAAGACTTCTTTCCAGTTCACAACAGGATTGGTTCCCCGTTGCAGCGTACGGCCACCGACAAGATGCAGCCACGCCAAGGTCCACAGGCTTACCGCCCC
>JALPXQ010000030.1 GCA_023271515.1 Dehalococcoidia bacterium
CATGCCCGGACGGGTAAATTCAATTGCTACAGGGATTTTTCCTGGGTCCTGGATCAAGTGGGAGAGAAGCTGGGGAGGAAGGGCCTGGATAATCTGCACCTCCACGTTTCGGGAATCGAGTATGGCGACAAGGGCGAGAGAAAGCATCTCGATCTAAGGGACTCAGATTTTCAATATGTGGAGCTTCTTCAGGCACTGCGGGACCATGATGCCAGAGGGATGGTCGTTTGTGAGAGCCCCAATCTAGAAGGGGATGCTCTGCTTTTGCAGGAGACGTATAGTACGCTGTAGTCATTGGTCAGTAGTCAGGACATTGAACACCAGGAATATAATGGACACCTGCAATCTGAATCTCTCGGTGCAACTGGCACCTCAGAATGAGAGGGGGCTCCTCTTATCCAGCCCGGTGATGGCTGCCTCCGGCACCTTCGGCTACGGGACCGAATATGCCGGGATCATTGACATCCAGAGGCTGGGAGCTATAGTCTCAAAAGGGATCACCTTGTGGCCGCGCGAGGGTAATCCCCAGCCGCGCCTGGTTGAAACCACCACTGGCTTACTGAATTCAATTGGGTTGGAGAACATCGGACTGGAAGCCCTGATCCAGGATAAAGCGCCGCTCTGGGCGGAGTGGCAGGTTCCGGTGATCGTAAACATCGCCGGAGAGAGCATCGAGGAGTATGCCCAACTGGCGACGCTGCTGGACGGGGTGGAGGGCATCAGAGGAATAGAGGTGAACATCAGTTGCCCTAATCTGGCATCCGGAGGAATGGAGTTTGGAACAAGTCCCCGGATGGCGGCGGAGGTGATTTCAGCGGTCAGAACTCGAACCGGTCTGCCGGTTATCGTCAAGCTCACCCCCAATGTCACCGACATTGTTGAGATCGCTTGTGCCGTTGCCGATGCCGGCGCTGATTCTCTAACGGTTGCCAATACCTTCAAAGGCATGGTCATCGATACCATGAGCCGCCGCCCTGCGCTGGGCAATATCTCCGGGGGGCTTTCGGGTCCGGCAATCAAGCCTCTCGCCCTTTACCTGGTGTACAAGGTGGCTCACGAAGTTAAGGTGCCAATCATCGGATGTGGGGGAATCGCCTCGGGCAACGATGCCCTCGAATTCATCATGGCTGGTGCCAGCGCCATTCAGGTAGGGACAGCCACGTTCACCGATCCCCAGGCCCTGCTCAGCATCCAGGAGGGCATAGAACAATTCATGGCAAGAGCGGGAATCAGGAACCTTGAGGAGCTTATCGGCGCGGCGCATATCGGTTGAATGCAAGCAATCACTTTGCAGACGGCACTCAGACAATCAAGAGATCTGCTTCTTGATCTCATTTTTCCTCGACGATGCATCGGGTGTGGTGCGGAAGGCGAGTTTCTCTGCCTATCATGCCTCAACCTGCTTCCCAGACTCACTCCACCATACTGCGAGTGTTGTGCGGTTCCCTTCAGCGGGGGAAGACTCTGCCCAAACTGCCTTAATTCGCCACCTGCCATTGATGGCATCCGTTCGCTTTTCCTGCACCGGGGGATAGCACGCGACGCAGTGCACCACCTGAAGTATCGGAATCTAAAAGCCCTGGCCCGACCACTGGCGAAACTTATGGCCGAATATCTGGAATCCAACCCCCTGCCTGTTGACCTCATACTAGCCGTTCCAATGCATCCGAAACGAGTGCGTCAGCGAGGATATAATCAATCCGACTTGCTGGCAGAAGAATTGAGCCACCTGATCAACTTGCCAACAGCCTCCGGATCACTCGTTCGACTGAGAAACACGCCCTCTCAGGTCTCCCTGGGGGCTGAGGCCCGGCGCAGCAATGTTCAGGGAGCTTTCCGATGTAAGAATCAGGTCTGTCAGGGCAAAAGCGTACTTTTGGTCGACGATGTATGTACCACCGGCGCCACTCTGAATGCCTGTGCCCTCGCCTTGAAAGAGGCCGGGGCGGCCTCGGTTTGGGGATTGACCTTTTCAAGAGAGCAATAAGACCGCCAGGGGGATTCTCCCCCTGAAACCCCCTGAAGCGGTTATGTCCTGGGGTTTTCAAGGGGCTTCGCCCCTTTGCCGTAAAATAGGAGGATGAAATGAACTTAGTGATCAGAGGTAAGAATATCGAGGTCCCTGAAAGGTCCAGGGAGTATATCGCTAGAAAGGTTGACAAATTCGATCGCCACCTCAGTAACATCACGGAGACCAAGGTGGAGATATCTGAGGAACGGTCCAGATCGCAGGAGAATCATTATGTAGTGGAAATGACCCTTGATTGTCGCGGTACCTTCCTCAGGGGCGAAGAGCGGGGGGCTGATATCTTCTCCGCCGTTGATGCCGCGACCAACATGATGACCCGCCAGATCAGCCGGTACAAGGAAAGGCTCCAAGGAAGAAAGCGGCGTCTGGTGGCATCAAAGGGAGAACTGGTTGCAGACCAACAGCAGGAAGGCACGCTGCTCAGGATCAAACGCTTCCCGGTGAAGGCGATGTCACCCGATGAAGCAATGGAGCAGATGGAGCTGCTGGGGCACGACTTCTTCGTTTTCTTCGATGATGCCAGTGGCCGTTTCAATGTGTTATACCGGCGTAAGGGAGGGACCTACGGCCTGATCGAGCCGGAGGTGGACTAGTAAGACCTCACCACCGACGTTGCTACAAGCAATACGACGGGATATAATACATAATACGGGGAGTAGCGCAGCCTGGTTAGCGCGCCGCGTTCGGGACGCGGAGGGCGGAGGTTCAAATCCTCTCTCCCCGATCTACTTTGAATGCCCGGCTAAGCGGTAGATCCTACCAGTCCCTTCTCTGGAGGGGCAGTGCTGGGCGACCGCATCAGAATGCAGCAGCATTACCTCGATCCGGGAGTCTTTATCCGCAGTATGGCGACCCGGGGCAGTCGCGGTGGCCTTCCCACAACCACTCGAAATGTGATGCAACTCCTGGACGCCTTCGGCAAGGACATCATCTTTGTGGAAACGGTGGGGGTGGGGCAGACTGAGCTTGATATCATGGAGACCGTGGATACTACCATAGTGGCCCTGGTGCCCGAAGCTGGAGATGCCATCCAGACCATGAAGGCCGGACTCATGGAGATCGCCGATATCTTTATGGTCAATAAGGCCGACCGGCCGGGGGCGGACAGATTGGTGGTGGAACTCGAATCGATGTTAATGTTAAGCCCCAGGATGAATCAATGGCAACCACCTATTCTGGCCACGCAAGCGATAAACGATGTAGGGATCGGAGAGCTTTACCGGGAAGCAAAGAGGCATCAGGAATTTCTAGAATCCAGCGGGGAGCTTTTGCGCCGGCGACGGCAACAGAGGAAGGAGGAGTTCCTCCATGCAGTCGAGCACCGGCTCAGAAACCGTCTTTCGCTATTGATGAGTGAGAATGAGAGGTTGAGATCGTTGTTGGGGCAGGTTGAGAATGGCGAGATTGACCCTTACTCCGCCGTAGAGATCATGGAGAGCGAGGTGCTCTCCCGAGGATGGCTGCCCGGGGTAGGGCAGCCACCTTAGCTGAAGCAGAACCCAAACCCCTCCTCTTGCCTCCCCTCCCACTTCAGAGATTAAGGCATCAATGCGTAACTGCAATCAGGCTACACTCAGAATTTCCACTATGTAAGCTTACTTTATTTCACCACAGGCTCATAGTGCGCAGGAGTCGCCCTGGAAGGGAAAGCTACCGCCTGCTGCCTCCGAGGTGGAAGCGGACGACGCAGGAAAGTAGGCGTATCCAGCTTGTCCTCTTCCTTCAGATCGGCAAGCTCCTGGCGCATTGCCTCTTCGTTTTGTGCCGTGGCCTGTTTCCCCCCAGGGAATCCGGTAGCGATGAGGGTGATTCTGATATCGTCATTCATGCTAGGGTCATGTGCCACCCCGAAGATTATGTTCGCTTTGGGATCAACAGCGTTCTTGATGATCTCAGCCGCTTCATGAACCTCAGAGATCGTCAGGCTGTTGCCGCCGCTGATATTCAAGAGTACCCCTGTCGCCCCAGCGATGGTCACGTCGAGCAATGGACTGGTTATAGCTGCCCGGGCGGCATCGGGGGCCCGGTTCGGGCCGCTGCCTTTACCGATAGCCATCCACGCCTGACCGGCGCCACTCATTATCGTCTTCACATCGGCAAAGTCAAGGTTGATCAGGCCAGGGACGGTGATCAACTCCGAGATGGACTGGACGCCGTTTCGCAGTATCTCGTCGGCCATTGTAAAGGCATCATCCACCGATACTCGGTAATCGCAGATGCTGAGCAAGCGGTCATTGGGAATGACGATCAGGGTGTCTACATGTGCTATAAGGTTGACTATCCCCTCCTCGGCCTTATTGCGGCGCACCGATCCCTCGAAGGTGAACGGCCTGGTGACGATCCCGATGGTGAGCGCCTTGGCTTCTTTGCCAAGCTCAGCAATCACCGGTGCCACGCCGGTGCCGGTGCCGCCTCCCATACCAGCGGTGACAAACAGCAAGTCGGTATCAGCGATCGCATTAGCCAGTTCCTCACGGCTTTCCTCCGCCGCTTTCCGGCCCAGTTCCTGGTCCCCACCAACGCCCAACCCCTTGGTCAGCTTCGCTCCTATCTGAAGTTTCTTTGCGGCTTCTGACATGGCAAGGTCCTGAGCATCGGTGTTTACCGCGATGAATTCGACTCCCTGGGCATTCTTCCGAATCATGCGATTTACGGCATTGCATCCTCCTCCCCCCACTCCGACAACTCTAATCCTCGCTTGATAACTGGCAAAGTCAGTCTTCCCCATGATTTCCTCCTTTCTAGATTACGAGATTTGTGCCTTTTCTATCGCCCCCTGAGGAATCTCCTTGCGGATAGCACACTGTTCTTAAGGGTGCCAATTACGCCCGGCCTGAGTTCCTCCATCCGCCATTTGTCGTCGCTCTCATGATTTGCACCCCAGAAGAGAAGGCCCACGCTGGTAGCGGAGGCAGGATCATGAAGGGTATCTGCAATGCCGGTTATGTCGCCAGGCACGCCCACGCGAACATGCTGCATATCCAGCACCTCTCGCGCCAGAAGATCTATGCCCGGGATGTTGGCGGTGCCACCGGTCAGGACCAGGCCAGCCGGTGCCAGCACATCCCATTCCCCGCGCGGTATCTCCATCATAACTAATTGCAGTACCTCCTCCACTCGCACCCTTATGATGTCATTGAGCTCTCGGTAGGAGACAGTGTGCCGGTTCCCCACGTCCAGCTCACTATGCTCGGCCCTCACATCGTTGGTGGTCATGAGATTGCCGTACTTCCTCTTCATCTCTTCGGCTAGCTCGTTAGGGATTCCCAGCCCGATGGCAATATCCCTGGTCACCTGGTAACCGCCTACCGGCAAAATGGCCGAATGCCAGACACACCCTTCTTTGAAGATCGCCACATCGGTTGTTCCGGCGCCAATATCTGCCAAGATTACACCGGCGTTCCTCTCATCCGCGCTCAACACCGTCTCACCAGCAGCCAGTGGACTGAGAACGAGATTGTCTATCTCCACACCGACGCCGCGAATGCTCTTGATCAGATTCTGGACCAATGCTGCAGAAACGGTAACAATGTGCGTCTCCACATCCAGCCTGAAGCTATGCATCCCCACCGGCTCTTTGACCGCAACCTGCCCGTCGAGGGTGTAGTGACGTGGTATGACGTGGAGGAGCCTGCGATCGCTGGGGATGGTTATGCTGCGAGCAGATTCAAGCACCCGGTCGAGATCGTCGGCGGTCACTCGCTTGTCGCTACGGGTAGTCGCAACTACGCCACGGCTATTGAGCGAGCTGATGTGCCTTCCCGTCACCCCGACATATGCTGATTCTATCCTCAGTCCACTGGTGCGCTCCGCTCTCATCACTGATTCCCGAATCGCCTCCTTGGCTTCGTCAATGTTGACCACCAGACCCTTATGAACCCCTCCAGATGGCACAACGCCTACCCCCAAGATCTGGATGGTGCCTCCGTCACCAAGATTGGCCACAATGCTGGAAACTTTGCTCGTGCCGACATCTATAGAAGCAAAAGTCTTTGCCATTGAATTCCCCCTTCTTTTCGAAATTCGCTCCCCTGATCAGAGTAAAACCCGGCCTGTTATTTCTTCTTCTCACCTCCTTTCCTTACAAGTTCAACGCAACTATGAAAGACATAGATTGCTATACTCAATTCTGTGGCGATCAGAAAATGGCATCGGCCCTTCCCTGCGGCTCTCATCACCTGGCAACTGCCCGATCGCCTTCAGGTAGAGCATTATGGCTCTAATCCGCGGGTGCTTGGAATCAAACCTTCCCACTTTGCTGTAGATCGAGTTTATGTGGCATTTGACCGTCCTTGGATCAACACAGAGAACCTCGGCGATAGCGGTATTCTTCAGTTCCTTTGCCATCCAGCTTAAGACCTCCAGTTCCCGCCGGGTAAGTCCCTTGAGAAAAGTGGTTCTCGCATCACCCGTGCGGCTCAAAGCCACTTCTCGATGAGTAAGGGCATTGAGGTGACCAATCCTGGCATCACTTACACCGAACAAGCCCTCCTGAACTAGGGGATCAATGATAACCCGGCCCTCAGCAACCGCACGGATAACGCCCACCAGTTGTTCCGTCCGGTCTATCGAGTGTTTCAATAGAAAAGCGCACCCTTTTGAGCTTCTCCTGAAAAACGCCCTCAATTGCTTCATACCTTTAACATCATAAAGTGCAGCCAGAAGAATAATCCCCACATCAGGGTGGTGCCGTCTAATAACCTCCAATTTCTCGATGATATCTGACTGAAGCATCTTTGTGCCCAGGAGCACAACGTCCGGGTTCAGCGCCGTCAAGGCACTCACAATAGCTTCGCCATCTCTCCCGTCAACTATCCCCACTATGTCAATAGCAGGCTCCAATAAGAATGTTGATTTATAGGCCTGGCATAATATTTCCTGTTCCTCCACCACATAGAGCTTAATCTTTTTCGTCTCGGGACCGCTCCCTGGTTTGCCATTCCCTGCCATGATACCTCCTTTCCATTCAGACTATGTAAACTAGACCTGGCCGATGCGCTCAGCGACCCTCAGTTTGGCGCTCCGGCTGCGCGGATTCGCCTCGATTTCTTCCGATGTGGGCCGGATAATCCCCTTGCTTACCAATCGCAGCCGAGGAGTATGCCTGCAAGTGCATACCGGCGTTTCGGGGGGACAGATGCACCTCCTCGTCTCACGGCTCAGAAGCTCTTTGACCGGCCGATCCTCGAGAGAATGGAAGCTGATGACCACCAGTCTTCCTCCAAATCCAAGCAGATTAACTGCCTGTTCCAGCGCCAGCATGAGGTTCTCCATCTCACGATTTACCGCGATGCGCAGCGCCTGAAAAGTCCTGGTTGCCGGATGTATTCTCCCCCTCTCTCCATTCACTGCCTTCGCCACGATTCCAGCAAGCTCCAGAGTGGTCTTGACCGGACGGCTTTCCACGATGCATCTTGCAATACGGCGACTCCTCCGCTCCTCGCCGTAACTCCAGATAAGCCTGGCTAGCTCGTCCTCTGGAAAATCATTGACGATCTCCGCCGCGGTGAGCTCCTGGTCGGGACCAAATCGCATATCCAGCGGGCCATCCCGCCGAAAGCTAAATCCCCGCTCTTCATCGACAAGCTGAAGGGAGGAGAGGCCTAGATCAAATAGTACACCGTGGACGGGACGGAAGTTATGCTCAGAGGCGACCTTCTCCAAACGACTGAAATTTTCGTTGATAAGAAGGACGGATTTCCCGTACTCCCGAAGCGTGAACTGGGCGGTCTTTATCGCCTGTGGATCGGCATCGAGCCCCAGAAGCTGTCCCCCGGGGGAGCTCCACTCGAGGATCGCGGCAGCATGTCCCCCCTGGCCCACGGTGCAATCGATGTAGCGCCCCCCAGGCTGAACCTGGAGTGCCTCGACAGTTTCCTTGAGCATCACTGGCTGGTGCCACTGTTCCATTAACGCAACTCCATCCCCTCCGCAATCTGCCAGGCTTGTTCCTCCATGAGCTGTTTTTCCTTCTCCCAGGATTCCTTGCTCCAGATCTCGAGGTATTTATTGACTCCCGCCATGACGACCACCTCTTTTATCCGGGCATATTCCCTCAGGGGCAAAGGAAGTGCTACACGGCCCTGTCCATCGAGTTCGGCGCTAAAAGCACTGGCGAAGGTGATCCGAATGAGCCTTCTGTTCTTATCTCGCGTCGTCGGAAGGTCGGCGAAGCTCTCGCAGATTCGCTGCCATTCCGCCAAAGGATAGGCCAGCATACACCGGTCAACCCCACGTGTAAGCACCAGCCCCTCCTGGAATGCCTTGCGAAGCTTGGCCGGGATGGCTACTCGACCTTTCCGGTCAATCCGGTGCTCGTACTCGCCCAGGATCATGAGTTGTAATATTCCCCCACTTTAACCCATACTCTACCACATTCCCCCACCATTTGTCAAGCCCCTAAGCAAAACAACTTTGCTCCGAAGATGTTCTCCTTGACAAACCGCTATCCCCAACGTAGAATCTAAGTAGACATGGTAATTACCAGCAGGCAGTCAAACACCGGCATATTTGCCGGGGCAGAGGCGGTAGCGATTCTAGCCCGATTGCGAGCCTTTCTTTCCCCGCAGGAGATCGGGTGCCATCTTGTCGGTGGATACATCAGAGATGGCCTGTTGGGCCGGGTGAGCCATGATATCGACCTCACCGTCGCCGGTGACGCTGTAGGCCTTGCCAGACAGGTGGCCGATGCCTTCGATGCCAAGTTCGTGCTGCTTGACGAGATACACCAGGTGGCCAGGGTAGTCCTCTTGCGACACGAGGAGCGATGGTATCTCGATTTCGCCACCACGAGGGGCACTATCGAGGAGGACCTGGCGAAACGTGACTTCACCATCGATGCCATCGCTATACCAGTGGACAGTTTGCAGTTTACATTTGACAGCTGGCAGTCGGGGGGTGGGGAACTATCAACTATCAACCATCAACTATCGACCCCACGGCTCATCGACCCGTTGGACGGCCTTGCTGATCTCGAACGAAGGCTCATTAGAATCGCCGGTAACTCCGCCTTCATCGATGATCCAGCGCGGCTTCTGCGGGCATTCCGGCTGGCTGCGGAGCTTGACTTCTCCATCGATAGTGAAACTGAAGCGATTATCGAACGCGACCGGGAACTCATTAAGGGTGTCAGCGGAGAGAGGGTTGGGGATGAGCTGGGCCGCATCATGGAGACCGGTAGAGCAGCCGGTTCCCTGCGCTACCTCGACCAACTCGGACTTCTCGATCTCATTCTCCCTGAGCTTGCGGCCTCCAAAGGTGTGGAGCAGCCCAAAGAGCACTACTGGAACGTCTTCGACCACTCCATGGAGGCGGTTGCTGCCGTGGAGCGCCTGCTGGTAGCGCTAACCCGGGAAGGCGATCTGCTCGATTCTCTGACCTTCTCTCTCGATCTGGCGGATCACTTCGGCCAAGAGGTGGCCGGCGGCCGAACCCGGAGAGGGTTAATCAAGCTGGCTGCTCTGCTTCATGACGTGGCCAAGCCACAGACCAAACGAATAGACGAAAACGGGCGGATGCGGTTTCTGGGACACGCCCAACAAGGGGCGAGCACAACTGACTCTATCATGGAGCGGCTCCGCTTCAGCTCGCGTGAGAGAAGGATGGTCACCAGGATGATCGAGCAACACCTGCGTCCGGGGCATCTGAGCAATGGCGAGGAGATGCCGACGCGACGCGCTATCTACCGCTACTTCCGCGACACCGCCGACGTAGGTATCGATACACTATTCCTGAGCCTGGCCGATCACCTGGTGACCCGCGGACCGGCACTCGAGATGGAGGGCTGGCAGAAGCATGTCGAGGTGACCCGGTACATGCTCGCCAGGTGGTTCGAAGAGGAGACCACCCTTTCGCCACCTAAGCTCATAGACGGCCATGACCTGATCGACCAATTTGGGCTGGCGCCTGGCCCCAGAATAGGCGTGATTCTGGAGACCGTAAGGGAGGCCCAGGCCTCAGGCGAGATAGCAACGAAAGAAGAGGCGCTGGACTTCGTAAGAAAGGAGGTTGGCAAGAACGATGCGACTAAGAGATAAACTGGCCCTTTCAGCGATAATTATTCTGGTGGCCTTTGCGGTGACCTTTCTGCTCTGGCCGCCTCTGGGGAGAGCCCTTGACCGAGAGGAAATGCGGCTGGGGTTGGACCTCAAGGGTGGGGCTCACCTGGTCTTTGAAGCCGATTTGTCCGGGGTAGAGAATCCCGATGAGGCGATGAGAGGGGTCATTGCGGTCATCGAAAGACGAATCGATGGCTTCGGGGTATTAGAGCCGCGCATTGAGCGGGTGGGCAAGAACCGGCTTCTGGTTGAGATCCCCGGCATCGAGGAGATCGAAGAGGCTACGCGGTTAATCGGGAAAACGGCGCTGATTGCATTCAAAGAGTTCCAGCCTTATGAGGGTGGTGACTTCGGCCTTCGCCCTGATGCTGATGGGGTTTTGAGGTGGACTCGGGTTGAGGAGGGTACGGGTGAGTTTATCGCTATCCCGGCTGCTGCTGAGGTTAATGGTGAGGAGAAAGAGCTTACCAGCAGGTATTTCGAGGGGGAAGTTGCCGTTGTTCTCGATGGGGCCGGTATGCCGGAGATCGCCTTTGCCTGGAATGAGGAGGGGGCCACGCTATCCGAGCAGATCACCGCCCGCCTTATCGGAAGTCCTCTGGGTATCTTTCTGGGCGATGAGGTGCTCTCTGCTCCCATAGTTCAGGCGATAATCGGGGATAGGGGAGTCATCACCGGAATGGACCTGGAAGAAGCGCGCCGCTTAGCTACCCTGCTCAATGCCGGGCGCATGCCTGTCCCCCTGGAGCGCCTGACTGAGAAAACTATCAGCCCCGCCCTTGGTGCCGACTTCATCGAATGGAGCCTGATAGCCGGCATTATCGGTCTTGCACTGGTGATCCTCTTCATGATTCTCTACTACCGTCTGCCGGGAGCGATGGCCGGCATTGCCCTGCTCACCTATGTGGCACTGGTGATGGCCACCTTCCAACTGATACCGGTAACATTGACCCTGGCCGGGATCGCCGGGTTCATTCTTTCCATTGGAATGGCCGTTGATGCAAATGTGCTCATCTTTGAGCGAATGAAGGAGGAGATACGAATGGGACGGACGTTGCGAGCGGCGATAGAGGTCGGCTTTAACCGTGCCTGGCCTGCCATCCGGGACAGCAACTTCTCCACCTTCATCATCTGCGGCATCCTTTTCTGGATGGGGGACATCCTCGGTGTGCGTCCGGTGATGGGCTTTGCGGTGACGCTATCTATTGGCGTTGCTACCAGCATGTTCTCCGCCATGGTGATCACCAGGACTTTCCTGCGCTTGACCGGGCGCACCGGAGCGGTGAGCAAGCTCTCGCTCTTTGTTCCGCAATCTTCACTTCTCCGGGAGGGGCGTTGAAATGTTTGATTTCGTAGGTAAGGGGCTTCGGTTCTCTCTGGTGTCAGTGGCAATAATCGTCTGCGGGATACTGTTCCTCATAGTGCTTGGTCCCCCTCTGGGCATTGATTTCACCGGCGGCACGATGATGACCGTGGAGTTTGATCGCCCTGTCACTCTGACCGTTCTACGCCAGAAGCTGGCCGAACTCGGTCACCATGATATCACCATACAGAGCATTGAGGGAGAGGCCGGCTTCATCATTCGGACCAGGGAGCTGGCAGAGGGGGAAAAACAGGAGATAATGAAGGCCTTTGAAGGCTTAGGCTTGACCGGTAAGCCCAGCTACGAGTTTATCTCCGGGGACATCGCCAGGGAGAGAGCCAGGGGTGCCGCCATCGCCGTGGTGGTAGGGGCCATCGGCATCCTGATTTATATCTCCTGGGCCTTCCGTAAGCTGCCGAACCCATTCCGCTACGGCACCTGCGCCATCATCGCCCTGGTGCACGACATTCTGATCGTAATGGCGGTTTTCGCCATCCTGGGAGAAGTTCTGCATCTGGAGATCAACCTGATGTTCATCACCGCTATTCTGGCAGTTATCGGTTACAGCGTGAACGACACCATCGTGGTCTTCGACCGTATCCGGGAGAATCTGGGCAAAGGGGCCCGCCAGAGTTTTGAGACCGTGGTGAACAACAGCCTGATGGAGAGCTTGAGTCGCTCCCTGAATACCAGCCTGACCACCCTGATAGTTTTAGCGGCCATTTACCTCATCGTCGGAGAAGCCATTCGTAGCTTTATCGTCGTTCTGATGGTCGGGGTAGTATCAGGGACCTATAGCTCGATCTTTATTGCAGCCCAGGCTTTGGTGGCCTGGGAAACCGGCAAGATGGGGAAAATCGTGAGGAGGACGGCTTAGTAACCGTTCACGGTTGTCGGTTCACAGTTTTTTCAATGAACTATGCAACGATTGAAGCATTTTGGATATTGAAAACGGTTTACGGTAAACACCTTTGACAATCAACAATCCTTCGAACCTCTTGCTTTTATGCATTCATCAACCGTGAACCGATAACTGTAAACCGTGAACGGTTACGGAAGGCGAGATACCTCTCATAGCTGGGAAGCTCCTTCTTAGAAGCCAGGTGCTTCTTAACGGTCCTTCTAGCCCTCGCCTCGCCTATTCCCTCCGTCACCTGGAAGAATAGAGCATCGCTGCCGCTTCCGAAGCTGGCAACCAGAATCTTGTCCCCCGGTCGGGCCTCTTCCAGTGCCGCCACCAGCATCATTAAGGGTGAGGCGGATCCCGTATCACTCACCGTGGGGAGCATCGAGTCCTGAATCTGGCCCGGCTCAGCGCCCAACCGCCTGGCGATAGCGGCATGTTCCCTGGGGTAGAGGCAGGGATAAACCACTTTACTAAAGTCCTTGATGGTCAAATTGTATTTCTTCAGCAGCCCGGACATCGCTTCGATCATGAATTTGCCATAGCCCTCGTCCCGGATGAACCTATCCTCCCAGGCATGCTCAAATCTCTCATCGCTTGCTCTCCAGCGATCGGGGAAATCGTAGGAAACCGAACAATGTCCCTCAAGAGTAGCGATCACCCCCTCATTCCCCAGGAGGAGCGCCGCCGCACCGTCGCCGTAAAGATGCTCTTGAGCGCTGCCAGGTTTACTCGTCCGGCAATCAGAGGCACATGTCAGGACATTGCCCGCCCCTCCCCCCTTTATGGCATCGAGTGCAGAGAGGAGACCACTGGTGCCGGATTTGGTGGAGCCGGCGAAGTCAGCCGTTCTGATCTCGGATCGAAGGTCAAGGGCTCCAGCTACTATTCCTGAATTCTGCCTCAGCATATATGGCGGGGTGGTGGTAGCCAGATAAAGGCCGTCTATCTTCCCTCGTTCCATTCCATTCAGACAGTCAATAGCTGCGGCCACCGCCATGCTGATGCTATCCTCATCCCTGTTGGCGACCGCCTTCTCCCCGGCCATATAGATAGCAGGGTTCAGCCATCCCATAGCGGAGTAGATAACGTTACGGTCTATCTGGTACCGGGGTCGGAGTATTTTCATGACTCGTTGCCATGCTGCAGGTCAGGCAGGCAGGGTGGGCACCCGCCCAGGAATGATCTGTTTCTGATAGAATAACATGTAGACACCAACTTATCAACCGGGCGATCTGACCTTTCAGGATATTTCTGCGAGAATGAAGACGGGGGACGCGCCCTCGTCGTGTTGCACCGGGTCTTCCGGGATGGTAGACTAGAGCAGCAAATGAAGATCAGCGTGATGGCTGACATCCTTGAGGCCAACGACCGTATCGCGGCGGCCAATAAGGAGGTCTTCGGAAAACACTGCAACCTGGTGATTAACTTGATGTATTGGAATTTCAATCCGATCCAAATCCTAAGCACTAAATCCGAAATCCTAA
>JALPXQ010000031.1 GCA_023271515.1 Dehalococcoidia bacterium
AACTGACTACTTTCTGCACGAAATGAAGGAGATGATGGAAATGTTGTTAGGCAGTGATGGAAAACGAAAACTACGACTCAGACACAAGCTGAACAGCGAACTCTTTGAACTCTACGACGCCCAGTTGATACTAAAACACCGTTCCCGCCCCGCCCTGGACGAGGCCCGAAGGGTGTTAAGACACTTTCAGGACTATCTTGGACAGTTCCCCCCATCCCCGGAGCTGGCCGCCGGTTTTCTGTCCCAGTTTGCCGACAGGAAGCCGGCGACGCTATATCGCTATCACGCTATCGTCAACGGTTTCATGGCATGGTACGGTGAACGGCTGACATCGAAAATCCGGGTGCCGCAGACTTTGCCCAACTACATTGAATCCGAGGATATTGACAAACTCAAAAGCGCACTGAGGGCCAATCAAACGCACAAGGGAGTCGTGGAACGCAACATCCTGCTAATCGAATTGGCGATTAAGACCGGCTTGCGTCGAAGTGAACTGTCCAATCTAAAAGTTGGCGATATAAACTTAGACCGTCGATACCTAGTCGTCCGGCAAGGAAAGGGGCAGAAGGATAGAATCATTGACCTTGCACCATCTTTGGTGGAGTTATTGATTCCGTTCCTGAAAGGGAAAGATCAGCAGGAAAGTTTGTTCGGACTGAAACCCAGCACGATTAGCGGACTGGTGAAGAGGGCAGCCAAGAAGGCGGGTGTTGACCTTCACACCCACAGCCTGCGGGATCACTTCGGCACGTCACTTGTTGATACCGGAACCGACATGGAAACGGTCAGGCGATTGCTAGGACATACTAGCCTGAAGGCCACTCAGCGTTATATTGCCCGGACTGATACACAAAGACGGGAAGCCGTTCTGAGGTTGGACCGGGCTGACGTGAATGACGAATCTTTTTGCTTAGATAAGGAAGGCAATCTCCATCTAGCGGAGGGCGTCGTTATTCCCGCCGGCAGGCCCGCAGCGAAAGCGGCAAGGCGGCTTCTAAACACATAGCCAGATCAGCCCTAGGTCAACGACAGCAAGAGTTTTAGCTATACGATATACAATACCAGTTCTTAAATTGATCAAAGTCTAAGGAACACAAGAAGGGATACCCACTCAACTTGTTATCAAGATAACTACCACTGCCTTTTACTCGACTTCATCTCTTGTATGTTAGCTCCATCCATCCATTAGTAGTATGACAGAACCATGGACGACTGTGGTTCGTGTTGCTCCAACGACCTTTGGCTGTCGCATACTGCCGCAAGTTATCAAGATCAGCCCATTGCATTCCACTCATCAGAAAACCACTAACTATTCCCCGTGACACCAACTTCGTGAACCACTGCCGGCTAAAATCCGTCAGATCCGTAGCAAGTGGGCTCGCGACCTTCACTTTGTCGTCATGGAGATAAACCAGAGGCCGAGGCTCACTCAACAAACGGAGAATCTTCCAGGGAATTAAGAGTCGATGCCCCCTCCGCACTAGGGATTGCGAAACCCCATAATTTTTGATTCTAAGTCTTAGGTCCCGGACTGACCGCCCCAATATGTCGATTGCTTCTTCTGTAGTATAAAGCCTCTCCTCTGCCATTCTCCTGCACATCAGGCATTTGGTATTCGGCTTGCGTCGGGCGCCACAGAAGGGACATTCGCTGAAATTTTTGTCACGAAGCAAGCAGCGGAGCTTTTGTGCTGTGTTTCCCAAAATTGCACTCTTTCCTAAAGGTAGTCTGCTATATTTATTATGATGACAGAAAATACGCATGTTGTCAAGGGGGTATATACAAATGAGAAGAAAGCAGACGCAAATCAGGGCGGGGATGCGTCGCGTATGGCGTCAGGGTGGCTCACTTGTGGTCTCATTACCCGTTGAATTTACTCGAGCACACGACATTCAGGAGGGTGATGCGGTACCAGTTATCTCCAATCACATACTAAAAATTGTCCCAATGCCTGAGGCTCCAGACGAAGAGATTTATCAGAAGGAGCCATAACCACACAAAGCCCCCGCTCAGGGACGGGGGCTTTGCAGAACTGGCGGGCAACTAAACAACAGGGAGGACACCCAAATGTCCAATTGCCTTTGCTCACATTGTAGCACAAACCGCACGGAAAGTCGAGGTAAATCATCCGGGGAGCGGAACTCCACGCCTCAGTCTTCTGCCTTTGCCTTCATAGATGACGATGAATTGACAGATAGCGAGTTACTACGCTTCACCATGAACCAAGTGGAGGAGATTTGGGAAACCCTAGCCGAGCAGTATTGTCTGTTGAAGAAAATCGGCGAATCGCTCGTCCGCATCGAGGATGTGCTTCAAGACATTTCTATTGGCGGGGACGTTTCAAATGTCGAGCAGATCCTTCGCGAGATTCTAGAGTTGGTGCAGCGACATAACGAACGGAGCGACGACGATCGGTGGCCACTTGGGCGTTCCCCAAGGAAATCCAAAAAAGGGGGCAGCTATGTCAGAATCCAGCCATGATGGTCTAATGATCAAACTACCGGTCGGTGTTGATCTCAGTGTATTAGAGGAAAGAGAAATCACCCGTCTTGTGAGGGATTACTTGTTTCAATCCGGCAAGATGGAGAGGAAAAGCTATCTTAACGTAAATGCTAAAGGGAAGGGTACACTTGATCTTGAATCCCTCACATGCGACCTTTTGAGAGAGTTTCACTTCAAAACTTTTCGAGACAACGAAGAAATCCTGGTCTATCAGGATGGCGTCTGGAGGACCGGCGGCGAAGTGTTCATTAAAGCCGAGTGTGAGAGGCGGGTCGGGATTAAAGAAGCACTAACAACGCACGACCTCAATGAGATAATAGCCCACATTCAGCGCAGCACTTATACTGATAGGGGCAGTTTCAACGCCGACAAGTTCATCCTTAACGTCAAAAATGGTCTCTTAGGCGTGCAAACCCGAGAGCTTAAGCCCCACACCCCCGATCATCTCTCCACTGTTCGGATACCTGTCAACTATGACCCGGACGCCGTCTGCCCCACAATAAGCAAATTCTTGAGTGAGATTCTACACCCACAGGATGTCCCAATCATTGAAGAACTACTCGGCTACATTCTGATCCCCGATTATTCAATCCAACGGGGTTTCTTGTTTATTGGCGATGGAGCCAACGGCAAGACCACACTGCTAAACTTAATCAAAAACTTTGTAGGCAAAGAAAACTGTTGCAGCATTTCATGGCACGCACTTGAGACGAATCGATTTGCGACATCAGACCTCGAGGGTAAACTAGTTAACATTTACGCCGATTTACCATCTCAATCTCTTAGATATGTAGGACAATTTAAAATGCTAACAGGCGGCGATGTTATTGGCGGGGAAAGAAAGTTTAAGAGCCGTTTCCATTTCGTTAATTTTGCGCGACTTCTTTTTAGCGCTAACCGACCACCGAGGGTCGAAAATGAAGACTCGTTCGCTTTTTGGCGTCGGTGGGTGATTCTGGACTTCCCCAATCAGTTCACAGATACAATCGGTAACAGGGATAAGGACATCTTGGAGAAACTGACAACCGAGGAGGAGATGAGCGGATTGCTAAACCTCGCACTTGATGGATTGGGAAGGTTACTGGATCAAGGAGATTTTAGTTTTGCCCTGTCGGCTGAGGATGTTGCCAGCAAATATATGAAAGCAGCCGACCCCGTTTATGCATTTGTTGAGGAGTGCTGTAGTTTAAATGGTAGAGGATGGATAGCGAAACGCGATTTATACGACGCTTATATTTCTTACTGCACTAAAAACAGCATCCCCAAACTCGGTATGGAATCCTTTGGTCGACAACTAAAAAACACCCCGAACGCCCGCGTTACCTCAAAGAAGAAAGGCGGACGTGGCGAACGCGTCTGGGCGTGGGAAGGGATCAGTCTACTACCAAAGGAAAGTGAACCGCAGGAAAGTGAACCGCCCGACGATTTCTAAGACCGTGACCTAGTGACCGACTTTTATTCTATTATTAGGTTATGAAATGAGGGAGAAACAATATCTCAGGGAAAAAGTAGGTCACCGTAGATATGCGGTGACCTAGTGCCCTAGTTTTTCCCCATATAAACCTAACTGGGAATCAGTGTAAAGTCTAGAAATTCTATATGGAGTTAATATATGCGAAAAAGTAGGGAACTAGGACACGCAGATATAAAAACTCAGTCCGGTGACCTACTTTTGAAGTCCGGTGACCTACTTTTGAAAAGAGAGCCGGCAGAGGAGGCGTCATGAGTTTATGCAAAGGCGTTCGTGGCGGGCGTCGAAGGGCGATAGTTTACCAGCACCGGCTGGAAAGATTTGAGATGGCTTTCGATGAGTACACTACCGGCCGGTCTTCATGGGCAGACCTCAAGGAGCGCGGTGACAAACTCGTTCAAATTCGCAAGAGATGAGACCTTTTTCCCTTAGCTGCCCGGCCCATGGTCGGCAAGATTGGAGAATAATTTTGAGAGGAAAGAAACATGGTACTTAAATTAGTAGAACAAGAGCAAAATGCGGGAAGGTTGGGCAAGAGTTCCACTGATGGAACTCTACAGTTGAACACCAAGATAATACAGGAAGGTCAGGAAAGTGTCCCACCAGTGGGACACTTAATTTACAACAGAAGGGCAGCCAAAGAAAGGTTCCACCAGTGGAACCTTTCTTATTAAACAAGAGCAAGAGGCGGGGAGGTTGGGCAACAAAGGAAGGCCAGGAAAATATTCCACTGGTGGAATACTTAATTTAACAGATTTTAGAAAATTTACTGTTCTTTGTATTGAACTCGGAGGAATGTATATAGTGGCTTGGCATGAAGCATACGGGATAACAAAATCATTCTATAGTGATGAGTGCGTTTGCATAGTGCATGGGGATTTTCGAGAGGTTTTGCCCCAGCTACCCGATGGCAGTATAAATTTGGTATTAACCGATCCCCCCTACACACGGGAGTATGACTGGGTATGGCCAATCTTAGGAAATGAATCATCAAGAGTGTTGATCCCCGGAGGGTCACTGATAACTCTCTGCGGTCATTATCACATGCCTATGGTGATAAGCGAACTCACAAAATATCTCGAATGGTATTGGTGTTGTCAAATACCGAATCGTAGAAAGCCCATGCAATATGGATGGCATATCAGTGTGAGCTGGAAACCCGCGTTATGGCTGACCAAGGGGAAAGCTATTATCAAACACTGGCCCATCTCCGATAACTTAGCTGCTGCTGGTAAAGCCTCAAATCTTTGGCAGGGGAATAAAACACACCCCTGGGGACAAAGCGAAGAAATGGCTATTCAGCCAATATTGCGGATAATAAGCAATATGGACATAGTATTAGATCCTTTCCTTGGGTCGGGCACTACAGCTTGGGTTGCAAAGAAACTAGGCCGGAAATGTATCGGTATCGAAATCGATGAACGTTATGCCCACATGGCAGCAGATCGATGTAGACAAGGCGTTCTTTTTGTTACGGATAATGACCGCAGGTGTTACACTTGCGGTAACATACTTAGCAGCAAGCGAAGCGACAGTCGCTATTGCTCGGGTCGGTGCCGGCAAATAGCATACCGAAAAAGGTGTAGCCAAATAGCCGCCTGTGGCAAAAGCATACACACTTGATATCCGGATATCAAGTCTTAGCTTCAAACACCATCAGATAGCGGCGCCGCTTGATGATCGAAAGAGGAAGGCCAGGAAAATGTTCCACTGGTGGAACATTTAATTTAGCAGATCTGGACCAATCAAGAATAGCTAGAATTGTTAAAGCATCTAGAGAGAAAATGGAAAGTTCTGAGAATGAAAGTATTATGCCCGAGCATATTACTTTCACTCCCGAAACACTAACTGACAAAGAGAAGGAGGCTCTAATTGCCGGGTATGTGAATGCTAGGTGCTAGTAAATTCATAAAAACATGGAGGTGAATCATGTCAGACCTGATAGAAGGAAAATGCTACGATTGCAGGGAAATCAAGCCGTGCGTTCCGTTCAACTGGGTTAGCCGCACGAGCGGTAAATGCGGCACGCTATTTTACTGCCTCGATTGTCGGCCCGGCCTGGACTCGTGGCTTGAGGTAGAATCTGTATTCTATATCGGTCGCGACGATATAGATTATTAAAATTCTCAGAACTGTTAAGGTGCATTAACAGTCTTATGGAGGTTGAGTAGTGTCTAAAATTTGTATCCATCATTGGGTTCTAAATTCTACGAATTTTGGGATTTGTAAACTCTGCGGAGCCCAGCGCCAATTTCCGACACCGAAAGAAGTTTTTAATGAAATTGAAAGGAAAATTTGGGGTGGAACGACAGTATCGATTTCCACTGATGACCAGGAGAAGGTAGCACGGCGTTGCACCGCTTGCCAGAGGCCAACAAACATTTCGGAGTCGCTTTGCAAGGCTTGCCGCCGTCAGTTTTACTCACCCTCGGAGATTTGCAAAAAGTTCAATCTGCCACGGGGGACGGTTCATCGATGGTTCAAAAACAGTCGCGTGATTCCTGTAATTACACTTGGGGATAAAAAATACACACCCCGTGTCCTGGCTACTCCATGTATCGAAAAATATTTAGATTCTGGGAACCTAAACTACTCCATTTGGTTCAATCTTGAATATCGTGAGGGGGCAATTATAATTTCCCCCAGCTCCGAATGGATTAGTCCTTATAGCGCTTCTCGTATTTGCGGCTTCAGTAATACTTATCTGCGACGCGTTACATCAGGCGCATCTTTTCGGCAAGAATATAGACACGGCTATATTTACCAGTTAGACGGACTCCTCAAGTGGCGCGGGCTTCCTACCTCAGGGGAGGTTAAAATTCGTCTTTCAAGGGCTGGGGGGTGAGGGGGTATGCCCTGAGGCAATGACTTCATGCAGAGCCACATAATGGAATTCTGTTGTGACCGAGGTAAGGTGTTACTGTCTACTCTTGTAGAGAATTAGCTACGAATTTCTTAATTTTACGGTGTTACTGGTGAACAGGTCACTCGTGAAAGAGTAGACAGTGTCACTCGTGGGGAGTAGACAGCGTTACTCGTGGGGAGTAGACAATGTTACTCGTGGAGGGTAACGGGGGAAACAAACTGTTGCGGAGTGAACAGGTCAAAAGTGTTTACTGTTTAGCTATGGAAAAACGGAAACCGTTGACATGAACAGGAGGTGCATAATGTCGGAATCGATAACGTCGAAAGTCGCTAGGTTGTTGGGTGAGGGGATGACACCAAAGGAAATCATGGAACAAGGATTCCACCGAAGCACGGTGTATAAAGTCAAACGCAAATTAGAGTCTGAAAAGTCACAGAACGTCTCCATTGCGAAGCTACTTGAATACGCCCAACAATGGGGCAATGCCAAGCACAAAACATGTGCTAATAATAAACCAGGTGGGATGTGCTATGGTGACGACGATATAGTTGCCCTTTTTTGTACGTTTTGCCCTCATTTCGAAATTGCTAGGAAGGAGTCGACAAATGTGGAGTGACATGGTTGCAGAACGTGAGACAGCGACTTTGCTATACTATAACTGTATCATGATGCAGGAAACGATCGCAGAAATTATTGACGTGCTGAGTACAGCGCGCATCAAGGCTAATACCATTTGTCTTAATTGCGGCCATGTGTGGGTTTCTCGCCGGAAGTTCGCTGGGAAGCCGCCGCGGTGCTATCGATGCTGGTCCTCAGTGTGTGTGGGTATCCAAGAACTCAAGGGTGCATCTGCTTTATTTAAGGCGTGTTATCATCTGCAGGAGGGTAAGATCCCACTGCCTTCTCCAAAGGAAATCCTATATCTGCCCGGCAATTTAATCGTTTTTGATTCAGTCATGAAGAAAGTATCTCGAAACTCACGCGCTAAACTGCGCGCATATTGTTATATGCTAAGGTTTGCTAAAGTTGACCACGACAGGATTCGAGAATTTTTAAACCTTCACATGAATGGGGCAAAGGTCGATACCGACGCTTTGCTAGCTGAGAGTTTGGAAGTGCCTAAATCCAAGAGGGGGGTGACAAATGCCCACGTGTAAAGTGTGCGGGGAGGAATTTAGCGATCAATCTGAGTTGGTGAGTCACACGAGGTTGGAGCATCCCAAAGAAAAGGATGAGGGATTTCAGTCTGACGAACTTAACTTCAGCCCGATGGCCAGCACCTTGTATGACTGCCTCTTAAAATCCCTCGGGAAAAAGAAGCAAAACTGGGTGACCCAGATTATTGGAGTTGTGGAAAAGTCGCCGCAGGTGATGAGTGACCCAAACCGGCTCAAGGGACTCCTATCTCGGTTGTCCGTTCCGCCGGAAGTGACAGAAATGGCAATTTTGTCCTTATTTGGTGATTCGCAGATTGGTATGTCCCATCAATCATTTGTACCAGGGCAACAGTATATGCCCGGCGGCTACCAGAGCCAGTCGCTGCGAAACGATGGCAGCGGGATTACCGCGCGTGAGCTGGAAAGTGCTTTGGCATCGCAGCGTCGGGAGTTTGAAAGTTTGTTAACATCGGCGCTTGAGAGAAAAGCTGAACGAGAAGCTAGAGATAAAGAGATGGCGGAGCGAATCGCGGAAGCACGAAGCCTAGGCAAGTTAGAGTCAGAGATTGCCAGATTAAGTGATCGGGTCGCTTCTTTGCAAAACGAAAACAAGCAACAGGCCACAGATCCGGTGATACTGGAGCGGTTGAGTGGGCTTCAATCAAAATTTGATGACCTGCGAAGGGAAGCTGAAGCGAGGGAACGTATTGAAATGGAGTTGAGTCCACTTCGTGATGAGATCGCTTCATTAAAAGAACAGGTTAGACCATCGCGGCCCCCGACAGAGGGCGAGCTGAAATCACAAAATCTTGAAGTCATTGCGAACAGAGTTGGGTTGTCGTTGGATCGCCTAACAGATATCTTTCAATCTATTGGAGTCCCTGTTGCGCTGTCGCAAATGACTAGCCAATTGCGTCAGCAAGGGATTCCCGACCAGGAAATTCCCAGCATTTTGCAGGCGCTGATGAGTCAACATTTACAGTCGCCGAAGCCGAAGGCCCCGATTAGCGGACTGCAACAAAAAATTGACATGGCGAGGTCCAAATGGGTTAGAAATGTCCCTCGTCCGGCGGCGCAGACGCCGGAACCAGCACCGCAGGCAACTGAGCCCGAGTCAAAGTGGCCGGGCGAAATGAGATATGTCGAACAGCCGCGCGAGCGAGTTCCATAAAAAAGGAGGAGATGGATGCTTTCACCAGAAGTAATCAGTCGTCTGTTCAACGAGAAAGATATTCTTGGGCTGAAGTTCGCCACTGGTGTCACCCCAGTCGTTGCGTATTTCAAGATCAAAACTGTTGAAGGACCTATCAATCTTAAAAGCTATGCATTAGGAACGGCGGCATTAGCTCAGAATGTTGTCGGAACCGGATGGGATGAGATTAGAGACGCTGCAGGACGGCTCTGGCTTGAGCCGGAATTCGATAATATACTGTTTCACGTATTTTTCGGCATAAACCCCGATTATGCTTGGGTTTATCAGCGATTTCCCTCGAATGTTGACAGGTTATCGCTCGTCGGCACGCGGGAAATCGGCGGGAAAGTCGGTGCTATCTCCGGCTTTGACTCCCCATTCAGGAATCCCAGTCCTCATACTGAGTTTTTCACAGTAAGGGGCGCGCATCCCTCTTTCCTTGGTTTTCATCCATATTTGGAGCCTCCCAGCGTGATTATACGGCTCAACTTCTTTGTCATGAGATATGGAGTTAACTATCTGGGCTATCCAGGACATAAGGATAAACAGCCAACTGAAGAGCAAATGGAACGAGCTGTTATTCGGACACTTGGGGGAGAACCTCCTGTTCCACTACCTGAATGGCTTCGTGGCTAAAGGAGAGAATTATGTTTCAAGAAACCGAAATAAAAAAGCAGGTTGAGCGAGAGCTTAAAACTGAGATAGACGTCTTCCAGGCTGCTAAATTCAGTGCAGGCATCCTTACTTCTGCACATGTGGCATCGGGTCTGGATTTAGTTAGCGTTGCCAGCCCGACAAAGCTCCGGGTATTAAATCTCGAGGCATACAATGCGGAACCTGGTTGGATCCAGCTGGAATTTCGCGACGGCGGTCTAGATGGGGGACGTGTTCTAGGACCATACACCTTAAATGCCAGATCCGAACGGCGAATAGGCTATCACGATTTGCTTGGCCGACATTTCCTGTCGGGAATTTGTGTAGCTTTTCTTAGTGGATATACTACACTCCCCTTGTCTACTGGTGTAAAAATCAATGTCAGCTATTTACGAGAGGTGTTGGAACCGCTCGCATAGTCATATAAGGAAAGGGAGAATATGTCTTTACCTAGCTTGAACGAGATTGCCAGAAACCGATCGGTTTCACTAACAGACGAGCTCTTGTATTTGAACCTGGAAAAGATGGACCGGATGGAGTTTCTAGCTTCGCGCAGCCCATGGAATCTTCCGCTTTCGGAAGATTGGGGCATAGAAGAAGGCCACGTTGAGAATAAAACGTTGAAATCGGGGGAACGATTGCTTTTAGTCGATAAGTCGTTGCGAGGATGGTTCAAAGGCTTGGCGATGGTCGCCACGTCGCCAAAGGTGAAGGCTTCTATCAAACTCCAAATACCAGGTAATGTTTCTGTAGACTATGACACCACGGCGGAGAAATTAAACGCTTTTAATATCATTCGGCCGACCGGGTCCTTCGCGCCGTTCATAACTCTGTATGATACAACGACAAATCGGTACGCCTTTTACGTCCAACCCGTGTTTCCCGGAATTTCCTTCAATGGGCGCGCAATGGCTACATTGACCAACGAAGATACTGTTTCAGCTACGGTTATTTTTGCTGAGTACTCAATCTGGACGATAAAATAAATGTGTCGATCTAAATAAAAAAGGGGGATGATAATGCAGATTCAGATCGAGGAGTTGCCAGGTGCAGTGGGGGTGTTCGACGAGGCAAGAGTCAAGTTCAAACTTGTGGGGGATCCCATAGTGCCCCCGCTAGCATTTTATCGAATATCTGTCGGCGGCAAAGAAGGCACCCGCGGCTTGATCCTTGGGTTGGGTGGGGAGAGCGCGGTTGTAGAGGCTCGTTTTCCTGTTGTGGATAAGGACATGAAAGATGGCGCTTCGATCGTGTTGACTGTTCATCCTGATGCACTGGGACTGATGGCGCCCATTGCGACTTGGCGGCATGAGCTTTCAGTCCAAGCAGCCCCGCCGAAGCCTAAGCCAGAAAAAAGAGATATGGCCAAAGTTGCCGCTCCAGATAAAATTCCCACCATCCGTATTTAGCCACGGGATCTCCTTGTTGTTGGGGTCGCGGCTGGCCACGATACCAGCCGCAGCCCGGCATAGCCACCGGTGGGTGTTTCTAGCTACTCAGGAAGGATGGTTCGCGATGATCGACATTCTTATCACGCTTGCGGGGTTTGTTGCTATACAAGTAGTTCTCTTCACTGTTTGCGGTCTCTGGAATATAGGGCAGAAAATAAGCAAGTTGTGCAACCACATCTCGGAGATTCAAGCCGATGTAGGTGAATTAAAAAGCATACTGAGGAAGAACAGATAAACCCGAGAGGGAACCGAAGCAGGGGGGTTGTAGTCTCCCCTTCTCCGGTAAAATTATGCTGAGTCTTATAGGTCAAGCCACCTTGATTTCGCCGTCAGATTTCGAATCTGGAGGCTTGTTTTTCAAGGCAAATTCGATGGAACAACAATTTCAGACACAAGAACCGCGTCCCCGGGGCTGGGTGACCAAGCTCCTTCACCATGAATTCCTTGCCGCGGGCAGTAGAGGGATATCCCCAGCCGATATGCACCGCCGGTTGAGAGCAAAAGGCGCAAGCACGAGCTACAAGACAACGAGGATTCTTTTTTACTGCCTCCGAGAACTGGGTTTGATTCAGTTTGTTAGTGAGTCAGCTCCGACGATGGCCCAGTCTTGGGATAAACTTCTCTACCGCATTACACCCGGAAAACAAGATGATCCCCGGTGGAAAACATACCCCTTACACAATTTGTACCCCGCAACGAGACTAGGCGGCGGTCGGTACGAACCCGGCATGAGTGCAGGGAGGGCAAAGGAATATGCCTAGAACGAACCTCCATCCCGACTATGTGACTGAAGAAGAAATGAAGAAAGCCGCGGCCAAGTGTGAAGACATGGATACTGCAATGCTGATTCGACTTCTCTTCTACTCGGGTGCACGTGTAAGCGAGATTTTACTGCTGACTCCACGGGACATTGATTTTGAGAAAGGTGTTTTGAAACTGCGGGCCTTGAAACGAAAAGACCTTGCCTGGAAATTGGTTCCGGTTCCCACAATTAAAGATGAATTGCAAACGTTTTGTAGTGGTAAACGGTATAACAAGCCTCTTTTCAACATTTCCCGACAAGTAGCCTACAATCACATCCGTCAAGCGTTTCTGAGAATCGGGATTCGCAATGTGTATCCCCATTTACTTAGAGACTCCTTAGCGACCAATTGGGTCCTCCGCGGCGGCGACATTCACCGTCTCTCTCGAATGCTGGGACACAAAAGTATTAAAATGACTCAAGATCGTTATCTGAAGTATTCCTCAGACGATATCCGGGAAGAAGCAGAAAAGGTTTTTCATTCTACGTAAGTTCCTCAAAATCAGCTTCTTTTAGTATCTCTTCTTCAATGAAGCGTTGAGGGCATAATAAACCTTCTTTTGTGCTCTGCATCTAGTCAACCCAAGAACTCAGCGATAGTCTGCGTCGTGTAGGGATGCTCTGCAGCTGCTGCGCCACGTCCCTCTATAAACGAAGGTGCATATCTGATATACTGCTTCTTTGTTTTTGGATCTACCTCTGTCAACCTAATCTTCCCCTCGCGTAAGCCTCAACTACCGCCTGTTTAGGACCAAGTATTATCAGTCGACCCCGCTCCATTTCGCTGTCAGATTTCGATTCTGGGGCCTCGTTTTTTGCCGACTGCCAAAGCTGGGGACACTGCCCAGCTATCACACGCCCGGATAGTTTTTTGTTCAACCGAGGCGTTGGTGCCCCACTCCCGCGGGAAGGTTGGGCAAGAGTTCCACTGATGGAACTCTACAGTTGAACACCAAGATAATACAGGAAGGTCAGGAAAGTGTCCCACCAGTGGGACATTTTCTTTCATTTCAGCATAGCTTACGTAGAAACATACACATTGCACATGCGCATGTGCAGTCTTACCTTCTTTCGCACCAGCATAGCTTACGTAGAAACCGCTCAGATTTAACTTCTGCAGGCCGTTCTGCAGAAGTCTTTCGCACCAGCATAGCTTACGTAGAAACCCAAGTCTGTGAAACAGTTTACATGACTTCCTAGTCGAGATAAGCCGCTTTCGCCCGTGGCGGCGATCCTAGCAGTGTGTTTTTTTTAAAAAAATTTGCAAAACAAACGACAATAAGCGCATATTGTTGCAAAATATCTATTTTGAAAGTATAATAAAAATGTGAATTTGACTTTTTTGAAAATCATGACAGGCCAGGATCGCCCACAGCTCCGGGAAAAGGAGGGGGATTGACATGTCCACAAAAGCATGTTATGATCATGGACAAAACGAAAGGGGGAAATGGACAGATGGACACTCTGAAAGGAGGAAATGGACAGATGGAAAAACAAGAATCTCAAGTTAAAGAT
>JALPXQ010000032.1 GCA_023271515.1 Dehalococcoidia bacterium
ACTACCCGGTTGCGCAATCTGGAAGTCGCTATCCTGTGAGCGGACTACAAACTCTATCCAGTCGTGCGGAAGTTGACGTTCTGTATCAGGTTCAGGGACTTGATTGAATCCATATACGTCCATTGACAAGACTACTGGACACTCAGAACGCAAAAGCACCTCTCGAATTGCTGAGTCCATCTCTCCTGCTTTGGCCTGGTTAATAAAATCGTGCCAGTACCAGTCACCGTGCATAATGTCTGTTTTCTTGACACCTGCCATTCCAGCGAGTTGTTTACCTAGCCCTCTCTCCACGTAAAAGCCAGTATAGAACCACTCGGTATCTTCGGAGGATAGCTGGAATCTGTGAAAGAACAACTTGCTGTAGCGGTATGCAGGCCATTCATTATTGGGGATGAGCCACCACTCGGTGAACTGTGGCAAAAAGCGGTTGTAGGGATGTAATGTGAATCTTTGAGGAGAGGGGCGCAACTTGTCCAGATAGTAAGAGACAGCGTGCGCTGCCCTGTCGTTATTCTCAAACTTTATCTTCGGTGTTGACATTTTATTTCTCCACGTGCCAAACGAAAGCCCCTCGGTTCTTCTCGGATGGCGCTGGGCGTGCTAACGACTTCGGCATCAGTTGCGGCGCGAAGCGCCGTCAGCTGCGTGCCGTTGTTAGACAGCCTCCTCTACAATTCTGGAATACCTGTCGGCTTCTATTCATTGAGAATCCTGTCCCGAGCAATCCGCTGAATCTTGGCCGCATCAATGCTACCGTCGGGGCCGTCCTCGGACGTGATCAATCGGTTCGCGTAGCCATTCTCCTCGTACCACTTCTTCTTCCGCCCCCCACGCCTCGCGGTAGCTCGGCACGCTCAACATGCCCAGGTGTTCCCAGTAGTAGACGTCCCCCTCGAAGCTCGCGGTGAAGTCCGGAAGGCGGAAGTCCTTCGGGTCCGAGCGCGAGTAGAGGGGCTGCTCGTAGACGTAGCTGATCTCAAGTGAGTCAAGGATGTCCGCCACGACCACCTCGCTCTTCGAGCGGACCGCGACTCCCTTACGCGTGCGGTGGATGAGCGCCTCTAGATGGGGCCGCTTCACCTCGTCCGGTCGGAGGGCCAAGGTGAACATATTGGTGTTACGCAGTCGAGTGTCCGAGCAGTCCGGGCTGCGCAGGCGGCGCAGGGGCTCGATGTCCTTCTCGATTAGCAGGACAAGCTTGCGCCGGAAGCGGGTGAGGCCTGTGTAGATCAGCTCCCGCGACAGAGTCGACGCCTTCTGCGGGATGATCAGGAACACGACTTCGAAGTCGCTGCCCTGCGCCTTGTGGACCGTCAGCGCGTAGGCAAGCTCAAGGTTGTCGTCGACCTGCTTTCCGAAGTACCGGTAGGATACATCGGGTTGCGTCGAGAACACGACATCGAGGTAAGACCCTCGATTCCCCTTCGTTGTGTCGCGAACGATCCCGATCTCGCCGTTCGCCACGTAGTCCAGGCCCGTATCTCTCGGCCAGCCCTTGATGCTCCGGTTGATGACCTGGATCACCTTGTCCGTGTAAACGATCTCCTGTTCTCCGAAGGGGCGCGGGAACTTGGAGTACGGATTCTTCGCCTGGGCGATGAGCCCGCCCTTGTACTCCATCTGGATCAGGCGGTTCAGGTCGTCTGTGCCGAAGTGCTGGGCGCGGGTAGGAGAAAGGATCTGCCACGCCTCGCTTCGCACCCAGTTCTTCGTGTCGATCCCGAGCGAGCGGTTGAAGCTCTTGTAGTCGTCATCGCGAATCCCCAGGATCTCCGTTATCCGGCTCCGCAGCTTGGCGAGCAGCTCGTCGTGGTCGTCCCAGAACACAACCTCGAGGTCACCCTTCGACTCTCCTCGAGCGACGGCGGCCAAGATCTCATCATCGCTAGGGTTGACAACCGATGCCCGGTAGCCGTCGGCAAGGGCCAGGGCAACGCTGTCCTCGGCGGGCGCTCCCTCCTCTTCATCGGTGCGCATGCAGACCGTGAGAGGAGCGATGCAGTCGGGGTGTTCCTTCTGCAGCCACTCGATGATGTCCGCAAAGGGCCGACCTGGACCGATCGGGGGAAGCTGGTTCGGGTCACCCACCAGGATCAGTCGGCTCAGCGGACCCGAGTCGAGGGCGCGCAGCAGCGTCCCGAAGAGATCGGTCGGGATCATCGAACACTCGTCAATGATGACAGTCGTCGCCTGGAAGGGACTCTGATCGCTATCCGACTTGAGCGCGAAGATGTCGGGCACGAACCAGCCCTGCTTCAGCAGGAACTGGTGGATGGTCATCGCCTTACGCCCGGTCTTCGTCGAGAGGCGAACGCGTGCCTTCCCGGTCGGGGCCAGCAAGAGCGTGGGATGACGTCCCTCGGCGCGAACCAGTTCCTGAAGGAAGACCTTGAGGACCGACGTCTTGCCGGTGCCGGCACCGCCGGTCAGGACGCTGAGTCTCCGGGAGAAGAGCGTATTCAGCGCTGTCTGCTTTTCTTCCAACGCCACCCGCTCCCGGTCAGACTCCGGGTCTCCGAACAGCCCCTTGAGGGCCGAAAGCCAGTCGATCGGGGGATCGACGGCGGGATTCACCTTCTTGGCCCGCCGCTTGATCATTGAAGCAGCGTGCTGCTCCAGGGACTGGAGGTGCCTGAGTGCAACCAGCTCAGGATCGGAGTCGAGGGCCATCCACAGGAGCCTCTGGTAGAAGTCCGCCTCCGCCAGCACGATCTCCCGATCCGGCTGGCACGCCCGCCGCTCGGGGAAGCGGCCGAGGATGCGGCCCAGGAAGTCAGTGAGCGTGAGGATCGTGTCTCCGTTGCCTGCGGCCTCCTGAAGAACTGCGACACCGACGGCGCGGACCCTGCGCCGGTCGTCGTGGGACACCTCGTCATCGTCCGGAAACAACGCGGCGTTCCCCTCAGGCCGGAGGCCGTGATCGATCGTCTCCAGCGCCACGGGGTCGGAGCCGACGGCCCCGAGGTCGCTCTCGGACAGGATGTACGGGTTGGCAACCAGCTCGTCCTCGGTGGCGTCGATCCCACTCGCCGCCCGCTGGTCATGATTGGCGATCCGCTGGACTTGGCCCGGGGAGAGCTCGAACCGAGCGAGCTTTGACAGCAGCGCCTGGCGGGACTTGAGGACAGCCCACCGCTCCCGCGCCTTCAGGAGGCCAGCACGGTAGGGGCCCCCGTCTGGCTCGATCTTCCCTTCAAGGATCGCCAACACGTAATCCCAGGGGTTCTCGGCCCGCTTCGCCATCGGGGCGAGCACGGTTCGCTGGAACGACGTCCCTTTCGAGAACCCGAGATACTGGAGCACGCTCCCCGCGCCGGGGAACGGACCGCGACCACTCCATGCCTCGGCCAACGCGTCGTTCAGCCAGCTGAGGCGCCGCTCCCAGTCCCCGGCGACGTGCCCGTCAGAGGCGACCCGCTCGACGCACTGGATGACGCGTTCGAGGATGGCGACGGCCACGTCGTCGGAGACGTGTTCCGCGCTGTAGGAGAAGGGGAGCAGCGCGTTCCGGGGAACGCGACAGATGATGTTATCCGTGGGGTAACCGTTCCGCAGGTACTCCTGGTACGGGATACGAATCCCCTGGTCAGGGTAGGCCTGGGCGATGCGCCGCGACCAGACCGGATACTGATCTTTGTACTTTGGCGTCGTGCCAAAGTAGAGCTGTGGGCCCACTTCGGCGATTCTCCCCACACCCACCACGATGCGGGGTGTGTTCTCGTCGAGGGGATTGCCGTGGTTGCAGTAGTAGAAGACGAGGGAGTTGTGGGCCTCCAGCTTCCCCCAAAACCGCTTGAGGAGCTCCCGCTGACGATCCGGCTCCAAGACCCACCCGTTGCTCCGGGCCTCGTCCGGCCCTCGGATCGAAAGGTCCTCCGCCTCGCAGACCTCCTGGAAGAACTCCTCGCGCATCCAGCGGTACGGAGCCGGACACGAAGAGTACGCGGGAAGGTTCTCCGAGACCGACGGCAACTTGCGAAACTCAAGCGGATCCCGATGGACGATGACGAAGCCGCGGTCGGCGTAGGTGGCCGGATCGCGGGAGCAAGGCGGGAGCCAACCGTCCAGGTCGGCGAGAGGCGTGCCAGCAGCCTTGCGCTCTTGGTCGTCCTTCCGCGAGTCGCGGATGTGCTGGTGGACGATGCAATGGGCGTTGAGATGCGGAGCGTCGCAGACCCGCCCGTCCCATCCACGGTCATGCCAGGCAAGTCGCGCGGAGAGGTGTGTCGTCATACTCTGTCTCCAGCTGTGGATTTGTACCTTGTCACATCCATTTGGCCTTGGCTGTTTGACGTCGCGGATCAGGCGCGCTGTCAAGCGTCGGCTGCATCCGTCTTGTTGGACGCTTCTTTGCGACCTACGATCATTAGATACATCGGGAGAGTCGAAGGAACAAATGTCGCATACTCTTCTTCCTCTTCGTGCTCCTCGTGCTCATCCACTTTGACCAAAGTACAGCCTGCATCCACTACCGCTTGGATATGATCGGCAGTCGTCCAGTGGAATTCCACCTGAGTGAGTCCCTTGTCCGTCGGGTACTCGTACGGACCACGATTGAAATATCGATGCCGGGGTGTCGGGCCGTCGCTCTCGTGCCACATCCGTCGGATTGGATGGTAGTCGTTGACGATGAACAAGTCTCCCGGCCGCAACACGCGTACGGCCTCGGCGTAGTACTTGGCAATGTCGGATATCCATGCGGAGATATGCCCTCCTGTGTACACAACGTCGAACCTGCCATTGGGAATGCTGGAGAGGTCAATCACGTCGGCTCTGAGGAAAGAGACATCCAGCCCAAGGATCCCGGCGCGTTCCTCCGCAATTTCGAGTTGCTTCTCGGAAATGTCAACGGAGGTAACCATGGCGCCCATGCCTGCCAGCGCGAATACAACCTCGTTATCTCCGCTGCCCAAAACGCAAACATCCTTGCCACGAACATCACTCAGGAAGCGCATCTCGCCGGGAGAAAAGACGAGTTCAGGGTTGCGATGGCACTTCTGCCAAATGCCCCGCTGATCAGCTTTCTTGCGCCACCAGTCAGCCCATGAGTTCCAGCAGGCGCGGTTCTGTTCGTGTTGGTTGTTCATCTTATTGCGTCCTAACAATGAGTGTACCGATCAGTATAACACCCGTGACACTCACGGTTAGCGGTATAAGACACCGGCACACCAGCCAAGCTTTCTCTCGTAACCGACGGCGCTATAATGAGTTACCTATTTCTCTGTTCTCAATCCGGGATCTTATGCGGATCAGCATGGGACCCCTCGTTGGGTCAGATCCCATCGATCGGGCTCCGCATACCCTTTGGCCCCCGATTCAGCACATGGGTGTACACCATCGTGGTCTTGATGTCCTTGTGACCCGGAAGCTCCTGCACCGTTCGTATGTCGTAGCCGTCTTTGATGATACGTAGTGTTCAAGAGTCGGTCGAATTTTTCGGTCCACCGCAAAAAAACTTGGTATGCCGGACGTCCGTTCTTCATCGTTATCGCTTTCGGGTTCTTGATCTCTACCTTCTCCCTGCACTTCATACAGTAAGCTTGCATCTCGTCCTCCTCGGTTATGAATTCTGACTGGAGCTTAACACGCAAATGGGAATCAGTCAATAGGTCCGCTGAACAATTCATCATTTTGTTACCCAATAGGGAGTAGCTGCCCGGTTGCAGGTCATTGCAGATCGGCAGATACGTTGCCCGGACGCTCCTGGAAGATCTCGCGGCTGGTGCCACCGTTGATAGATACCTGGCGGATCAGTTGATCATTTATGCGGCCCTCGCCGGCGGAACCACGGAGTATCAGATACCGCCTCTCACCGACCATGTGGATACTAACCTCTGGCTGGTGGAGAGATTCGGCGCCCGCCCCGACTTGAAGACAATACTGTGATTGTGGAGGGAATTGGCTACGCACGGCCCTGACGGAAGATCGGCGTAACCGTTCACCAGGGGTTTAATTTTTGACAGGGGAACAGGATAAACGCAACTACTCAGGTTGATAGGCTGAAGACTGAAGGGTGAAGGCTGAGTGAAAGGTGACTAGTGACTGGTGACTGGTAACTGCGAACCTTGAACCTTGAACCTGGAACCGTGAACCTGGAACCACCAACCATGAACGGCGCTTACCGATCGGCTTTCTCCAGGAGGTCAGGGCGGCGGGCGAGGGTTCGAAGGACAGCCTGCTCACGGCGCCACCTGGCAATCTCAGCATGATTTCCGGAAAGTAACACCGGTGGAACTTCCCATCCACGGAATATCTGCGGTCGAGTATACTGCGGGTACTCCAGGAGGCCGCCGGAATGCGAATCGTCCCTCACCGATTCCGGCGAGCCGAGGACACCGGGGATGAGTCTTACCACGGCATCGCAAACCACCATGGCGGCCGGCTCTCCGCCGGTCAGAACATAATCGCCGATGCTAATCTCGTCGGTGACCAGGTATTCCCTCACCCGTTCATCAACCCCCTCATAGTGTCCGCAGACAAGTATGAATCGAGAGTATGCCGCCAGTTCCTCAGCCACCTGCTGGGTGAAAAGTCTGCCCTGAGGGGTGAGCAATATGACTGGAATCCGGGATTCTCCCTTTATTGCTTCCACCGCAGAGAACAGTGGTTCCGGCATGAGCACCATCCCCGACCCTCCTCCATAGGGGTAGTCATCGACTACGCGGTGTTTGCCGAGACCGTAATCGCGCAGATTATGGATGACGATCTCAACGAACTTGTTGTCCCTGGCTCGCCTGATGATGCTCTCATCAAAGGGGCCACTGAACATATTCGGAAACAGGGTTACGATGTCGATGCGCATGGTGCCTCCCCCAACGGCAGCGCCACCTTAAAGCTCGCTCCGCCAGCGGGGCTATCTTCAACCCATATCTTGCCACCTAACGCTCGAGTGACAATACTATAGGCAATGGAGAGACCCAGACCAGGCTCCCTGGTGGTAAAGAACGGGTCAAACAGTCTCGTTTTCAGCTCGTCTGGAACCCCGAAGGCATTGTCGGCAAATCCAAACACCACATATTCATGTCCTTCTAAGAAACGATCCCCTTTCTTCCGGATGGACATACAGGTCGAAAACTTGCTTTCCCAGCAGCTCGTCCCTGGAGTAACCGGTGATCTCCTCCATGGCCGGATTTGCTTCCAGGATTCTTCCCCCTACCTCTGCTGAGTGTCTGAATATCCCTAATTTAACATTGGTTACCAGACCGCGGTATTTTTCCTCAGATTCCCGGAGCGCCTCCTCTGCTCGCTTGCGCTTGGTGATGTTGCGTGCAATATGGATGACCTGGGCTATCTCACCTTTTTCGTTTCTTATCGGGGAAGTTGAAACCTCCACATATATTTTCCTACCATCTTTGTCATAGTGTATATGCCCGGCTAATGCATGATAACCTGTTCTTAGTGTTTCTGATAAGGGGCAAATATCATTTGTATGAGTTGTTTTTTCGTCTTATCTTCATCACCCATTCTCCCACCTCCTGAAGTTGGAGCCGGCACAAAAGGGACAAGCAACATCCGCAGCGAGCCGCGATGTCGTCGTTCTCCCGATAGCCGCCCGGTTTGCAGACATGATAACATATGATACTCCTTCCATTTGGGCATTGTCAATCCATTCCGTTTCTTGATGCGAACAACACGCCGGCGGCATCTGAGGATGCCGACTCCCCGTGAATAACCTCTGCGGGGGAGCCTCCTCAGCTGTGTTGCCTTCCAGACCCCTCTGCGCTATGATAAGTAAAGGTGAAGATCATGCATCGGGCTAACATTCAGGACATGCATGTGGCGGTTGAGGCCGACCGCGGCTTCGACGTCATCATCGTCGTCTCCTCAGACAGGAATCAGGCGGATTTCTGGCAGAGCCGATTGGAAGCCTCCCGCGGCTCGGTCACCGGCCGAAAGGCGCAGATCATATCCGTTGAGGAGGACTGGCCGGGCGGGGCAGGTCAGTTGTTGGGCACACTCTATGCCTGGGAAAAGGCACGGGCCAACTGCAGCTTGCATGAGACTCTCCGGAGCGGCGGATCGGTGGCGATGTACCATACCGCCGGTAAGGGCATGAGAATGGCGCCGCTACCTGCCGCCGAGGCCAATAACAAGTCAGCCATCAAGCTGCCCCGGCTGATCGAGATAGACGGCAAAAAGACTGCCCTGACCGTCCTGGAAGGGGTGATCTTCCAGACGGGTCTATTTGCGGCCTCCCGCGGGGGAAGGCTGTGCGTCTTCTGGGGTGATCAGATATTCATCCCCTCGAGGCCGGTGGATTTTGAGGGGAGGCATCATGCCGAGATACTGAGCATCGGGGCCGAAATACCGTCCGATGAAGATGTCTGGAAGAGTGAGTGGCAGAGCTACGGACTCCTCATCCCCACCGCCGGCGGCGAGGTTCTGCAGAGGGAAAAACAGACCTGGAGCGAACTAAAGCAGTTGATAGACCGGGGAATCGCCCAGCCGGATGAATCGGGGAGGATAATCCTGGGGAAGAGCCTGGGGTGCTTTTCCATCTCTCACGCCCTGCTGGAAGCCTTACGCCGGGAATTCGCCGGAGAGCTTGCCGGGAAGCGAGCCAGGATGGATACCGACCCTCACCTGTGGATGCCTCTCACCTCCACCCGGGAGGAGTTCGTATCTGGCGGAGGCGATGAAGCGCTCTGGGAAAGGGTGAATGGATTCAAAAGGCGGTTTCTTGCCCGGGAAGGACAGGGACTGAGGCTGATCGGGGATAAGGACCTGGGCAGCCAGACCCTCTGGTGGGACTACGGTCAGCTCCGACTTTATCATGCGGGCTTTCTCCGGCTGCTGGAAAAATCTCTCGAGGGGGAATGCCTGAGGCAGTTTTACGACCTCGAAGAATACTGGATAGAAAGCTCTCATTCGGGTGAACTGCTGGTGGAAAACTCTATATTGCTCGATACTCAGGCCAAAGGCAAGGTGAAGGACAGTGTTCTCCTGGGAGTGAGCGCCGATTACCTCGACATCTCCGGGAGCGTGACAATCAATAGCTCCCTTTCCCGGGCACGAGCCAGGGACGCCCTGATCTACAACTGTATCGATCTGACAAACATAGCGCTATCCTCCGGCGAGGTAGTGGCGGATACATTCCTGCCGTCTTATGGCCGGGTGAGGATGAAGACTGAGCTTCGGCGGGATGGCAAGAAGGAATGGATAGAGACAATCCCGGGAAACCCGTATTCCTTTGAAGAATTGCACAAACTTGTGATGACACAACCGAAATCGGAAAGGAGCAGGTGGATGGGCTATTATCAGAATCGGGAGAAGATACAGGAATATCTGGAGCTACTGAAGCACGGATTCATCAAGCCAGCCGCCGACAATCTGGTGGAACTGGTATGGGGAGGGGATCACATCGAGAAGATGAAGGGGCTACCCCCTTCGGGCAGGAGCATCGGAGAATCGTGGGAGTGCTCCACCCATCCCCGGCACCCCTCAAGAGTCCGGCTGAACGAGGATTTGGAGATCACCTTGATCGATCTCTTGAGCTTGATGGGGGAAGATATCCTGGGCCGGGGGATAGCCAGTGAGTTCAAGGGACAGCTTCCGATACTCTTCAAATTCATCGACGCCCGGCAGGATCTCTCGGTTCAGGTGCACCCCTCGGACGAGAAGGCAAGGGAGCTGGGAGAGAGCGACACCGGGAAGAACGAGGCCTGGCTGGTGCTCCATGCCGAAGAGGGTGCCGTGATGTATCTGGGATTCAAGGAGGATGTGGCCCGGGATGAATTCGAGGAGGCCCTCGCCTCGCCGGAGATAAATATCGCCGCGCGGTATCTGAATGCCCTTCCAGTGAAGGCCGGCGATATGCTGTTCAATCCCACAGGAACCATCCACGCCATCGGGAAGGGGGTGGTCCTGGCCGAAATTCAGCAGTCGTCGGGAATCACCTACCGGGTGTGGGATTGGAACAGGGTTCCGCAGAGGCCGCTGCACATAGCTAAAGCGATGGAGTCACTGAACTTTGGCCAGACCACCAGGGCGGACTTCGAACTGACCCCGAGGAGGCTGAGCGAGAAGGAGGAGCGACTGATAGATAGCTTTCACTTCTCGGTTGACCGCCTGACTCTGGCCGCCGGCGAAAAGCTTGTTGGGGAGACAAAAGGTGGTTTTCAAGTGCTTACCTGTCTTACGGGAAAAGTCGAACTGGTGGCGCAGGATTCGAGGGAGTGCCTCTCACAGTGGGAATCACTGCTTGTCCCGGCTGCGCTGGGCCAATATGAGATCATCGCTCAGGAGGACTCCGTTCTCCTGAAGTCGTTCGTGCTCACCCCCCAGGACATCGATCCCGTAATCTTCCAGACCTACGATATCCGCGCCGTTGCCGACGCATATCTCTCAGACAGGGTATGCTATTATCTTGGAAAGGGCTACGGCACCTTTCTGCGGAGGCAAAATCCAGCGCCATCCCCAACGGTTACGGTGGGCGGAGGAGTCAGGCTTTCAACGGAGAGAATCCGTCGCCGGCTTATCGAGGGTATTCTTTCCACGGGGGTGAATGTTTATGATGTCGGCGTTACCTCGACCCCGGAACTCTACTTCTCCATCCCTTATCTTGATGCTGACGGTGGACTAAATATTACCGCCAGCCATAATGATGCCGAAGACAACGGCTTAAAACAGGTGGTAAGAAGCGAAGATGGCTTCATCGCCAGCATCAATGCCGACCAGATGATTGAGATCAAGCAGATAATCCTGGAGGGTGATTTTCTGGAGGGTGTGGGGAAGCTTATCCAGGTGGAAGAGGGTGAAGTGGTCCGATATCACAATGAACTGGTGAAGGCCAACTGCCGTCTGGGAAGGGAGATCTGGATATACTTGCTGGAAAGGTGGAGGAACCTAAAAGCCCTTCTTGACACCATCTCCCGACTGGACTTCCCGGAGAGGCTGGATAGCACAAAATGGACTGAAATCAGGAGCGCCCTCGATCTGCCCCCGGATTTCGAGCAGCCCGCTACAGCGATAAATCATCCCCTGGAAGGGTTGAAGGTGGTCATCGATTTCGGGAATGGCTCGGGGTGGCGGACCAAAGGGATCTACTCCGACCTTGGAGCCGAGGTGATAGCCTTAAACGAAACCCCCGACGGCTCCTTCCCGGCCCACAAGCCGGACCCTATCAAGGCCAGGTACCGCAGACAACTGGAGCAAAGGGTGCTCCAGGAAGCTGCCGCCAGTCCTGATGAGGTGGTGGGGATTGGTCACGATGAAGATGGCGACCGGGTGATCTATGTCAGATCTGACGGCCTGGCGGTGGAAGGGGACAGAACCCTCGCTATTCAGGCCAAATCCATAATCGCCGAGCACAGGAGAAGGAAGCTCCCCGGGAAGCCCCGATTCATCGGCGAGGTGAAGTTCTCGCGGATAGCCGAGGAGTTCATAACCAGGCATGGAGGGGAATACATCATGGTTCCCACCGGCCATGCCTTTATCAAAATGGGTGTCAGATCTTTGATTGCGGCGTTGAACTCTAACTCCCCGGAGATAGAATTATTCGGGAAGAGGATCGATCTTAGGCTGAATAAGCAGCCGGTGGTGCTGGCAGCCGAGCTCTCCGGGCATCAGATGTCGGGGCACGAGGAGAACTGGATTTTCGATGATGCCAATCTGGCAGCCGTCAAGCTCCTTACCGTTATCGCCAGTGGCTTGAAGGAGGGGAAGACTTTCATTGACCTTGACCAAGAGGTGCCGCGATACCCGGCAACGCCGGAGCTTAACATACGGCTGACCACCAATGTACTGGCAGAGAAGCAGGAAGCGGTGGATGCGGCAATCGGCCTCTTTCGCCAGAAGGGTTATGCCATTGACACCACTGACGGTGGCCTGATCAAGTGGGTTGATGAGGAGGGGCGGTGGGTGGGACAGGCTCTGATACGAAAGTCAAACACCCAGCCGATGATCATCTGCCGCGTCGAAGGCAGAGATGAAGGTTCCAGGATGGCGATCGAGGACGAGTTCCTCGGGGAACTCACCCAGGTCTCCACAGCAGCAATTCCCCGACTGGACCTGGCCTCAGAGGATTACATTCGAGGGATTCTGCCGCGGGTCTTGAGAAGGTAATACCAAGCCTCTGGACGGTAAGGTGTTACAGATGATGCTCTGGGAATCGGCTCAGCCCATAGTAGCAAGGATGTGGGGTAATGGCTGCGGAGGGGAGGGGCTGATGGGAGAACCGTTGGAACGGGGGCACATCTTCCACTTCGACTAAACAGAAACTAAAACAAACCTTCGTCCTCTTGTACCACAGAGTCAGGTCTTGACTTTGGACCATGCTGCGACCATTGTAATGGCAGCAACAGATGAAGAGGGGAAGTGAAAAGCCAAGACCCCTACCGCTTCAGTGACAGAAGGGCCCTCCTTGATTTATGGAACCGTCTTGTCCCTTGCCAGCCCATTCATGGTTCTTGGGCTGAACAATGGACGCAATGTTTCCCGCAGAGCTAACTGCAGGGCGAGGGTGGTCTATGGTCTAATCTCCCACCACCAACTTACCCCAAAACCGGCCGTGCTTGAGTAACCTCCTGCCTGATAGCTATCCTCGCAGGTAACCGTCTATGCCGGAGTTGATTCCGCCGAGTAGGAAAAATGGCTCTTCTCCAAATGTAGTAGTAAAGGGTGATTCTCTTTCATAATGCCTTAAGCTTTTTGGAGAATTAACAGCAGTAACAATGTGGAGATTGTGGGTAACCCGAAGGGTTATCCAAGTATGTGGTTAAGTCGGAGACTTATCCACATACGTCAATATCCACATTGACCCTGGTCCCCTTCAGCAATATAGAGCCCTGATTTTAGCAACCTGGCTTCTAGTGCAAACCATCCATCTCCAGTCTGGATAGAGCGCTGATGGACCGTCTGAATCTGAGCAGGGTATCTTCACCCCAAAACTAGCTTGTATCCAGCGGGGGTGAGCACCCTTGTTTGATCTTCAGCATAAAGTAGTCATCATCGTGAAAGCCATAGGCGATGCGCTTGATCACTTTGATCTTATTATTCATCCCCTCTAATTTACCAGTGTTTATGGGGTAGCAGCAGTGGTTAATAAGGCCGTATCTGTAGCTATCCAGAGTCTGAGCAAACCTCACAAGAGGCTTAATATTACTGGCTCTGGCAGTGCTAATCCAAGAGTCAAGATATCGGTTAGCGCAACCCGGGGATTTATAATCCCAGAGCCTTTTCAAGTCATCTTTCAGCATATAGGCGATGTTTATGTTCTCATTTAGGTCAAGCAATTTCTGAAGTTGTTCCTTCTGATCTGTCTTGAGTTTGTCCTGGTTCTTAAGGAGGAGATATTTGGTACCCTTGATAGCTTGTTTCTTCTCCTGAGTCGCTTTCTTGAACTCGACATTTCTTACTTTATCGATAACTTTGGAGTAGTTCTTGATCACATGAAATTTATCCAACACTATTTTGGCTCCTGGAGCATG
>JALPXQ010000033.1 GCA_023271515.1 Dehalococcoidia bacterium
TTTGTATACTGCCTCGTTCCGAGCGCTTTCATCCCGAACCCTTATCAGTATAACTCCGGGGCACTTCATCTTCTGCCTGTACACAAGCTTCCCAAAATCCTTGTCCAGTGTCAATATCACCCTGCCTTCATCCGCTGACAAGCTCACCACCGCTTCATCTGACATCCCTCTCTCGATTTCCCTCACCCATCTGGTGTCAATATCTCTTGACCTCAGCAAATGAACCAGGGGCCGGGGGACATTCTCGTCTGCCAAGAGCTTCAACTTCTCAGACAGTCTCAAGTATTTCCTCCTCCGATAGCACCTGCCTGGCATATAAGAGGGCTGCTGTTACATCCTCTTCAGAGATGTCGTAATCCCCTGTGAGTTGTTCAAAGCTTGCCCCGTTCGCCAGCCGCTCTAATATCAGTTCCACTGAAATTCTGGTGCCTTTTATCACTGGCTTCCCACAGAGCACCTCTGGCTTCTGTTCTACGTGTGCTATAAGTTCCATACCCTGCATTTCTCTTACCTCCCGTTTTTATAATCTTAGCACTTTCCCCAGAGTAATGAGTCTTATCTATCTTCCAAAGCAAAACCTCTGAAATTTCTCCAACGCCTTTGCCGAAACCGAAGGCTTCACCTGCTGCATCACGCTCAACAGGTCTTGCCTTTGCACATCCCGTTCCTCGCCGGTTCTGACGGACTCGACGAAGGGGATGTCGCAGGCTTTCTCACCGATGCGGCGGATGTCAGCCCCGCTGTAGCCTTCCAGCATTTGAGCAATTTCCTCCAGAGAGATGTCCGGCGAAAGAGGCTTATCCTTCAAATGAAAATGCAAGATCTCAAGCCGAGCATCGAAGTTGGGCAGAGGAACATAGACCCTTTCATCGAAGCGTCCTGGCCGGAGCACCGCTTCGTCCATCGCCCAGGGTTCATTGGTGGCCCCCATAAAAAGCAGCGCCTTTTCACCCTCCCTGCCGCTGGCAAATCCCTCCATCTCGGAGAGGATCTGGGGCACCACCCGCTGCATCACCGTGGAATGACTATCCCTGCGCCTGGGAATTAGCGACTCCACTTCGTCGATGAAGATCACCGCCCTCTCATGCTTCCTGGCCTCGGAGAACAGTCTGGCGATGTTCTGCTCCGCCTCGCCAACCCACTTGCTCATTATCTCTGAGGGCTTGACAGTGAAAAAGGCCGCATCGATCTCCCCGGCCACGGCCCTGGCCAGCATGGTCTTCCCCGTCCCTGGAGGGCCGTAAAGCAGGATGCCGCCCCCTTTCTTTATCCCGAAGCGCCTGGCCTGCTCAGGATGAGTGAAGGGATAGATCATCCGTATCCTGATCTGCTCCTTGACTTCCTCCAGGCCTGCCACATCGCTCAATCTCAGGTTTGGCTTCTCAACGATCATCCACTCCGGCGCCGACTCAGCACTCTCAGCCTGGGGAACCACTCGCGATGTGGATCTCCCGGCCAGCATCTGACCTATGGCCTCAGCCCGCTTCAGGATGCTCTCTGCCCGCTCGATGCGCTTTGCCTTGAGAGAGAGTTCGGATTTCTCCGCTGCCTTGAACAAGAACTCGCCGGCCTTGAGAAGGTTGTATCTAGCTCCCTTGAGGTCTCCGTCCTGTTCCAGCTTAAGGCCCTTTTCTAAGTGTTCGGCACTCTTCTCCAATGCAAATCTCATCTCATTTCATTTCCTTCCTCATCTCTTCCTCGATGCGGCGCAGCCCGGCAGCAATCCGGTCGTCCAGGGCTTGCCCCTCTTCATGCGCTGCCTCGCCCTTCATCGCGGCCTCTACCTCTTGCAAAGACTCCTCAGACAGACCCTCTGCAGAGAAAATGGTGTCGCTGGTGCTATCCATGATGGCGGACAGGGTTTCATCCAGCGTCTCGGCCCTGGTCAAGGCTTGCTCAAGGTCTATCTGCATTTTAGTAATATCCTCCGGTTTGGCACCGGCCATCATGGAGGCACTCAGGGCTTTCATAGACTCGGCGAATGTACCGGTGGCCTTGACCTGGTCTCGTTGCAATGAGATCGTCTCCATTGCCACCGAATAGCGCTCCCAGCGGTTGACCATCTCCCCTGTGCGGAGATAGGCTTTGACGATGTTTTCAAACTGCTGCCTATCCCCAAGCTTGAGTGCCCGCTTGCCCAGCTCCCAGTACCTTTTCTGAGCCTGGTTGCACTTCTGCACGTAGTTACGCACACGGGACAGCCCCTGTTTGAACTTGACCTCTCTTTCGATCTCCTTCGTCTGGCGTCTTCTCTCGAAAAATCCCGGCATGGATTCCTCCTTTCTCATAAGGTAACTATTCACCCGGTCTAGCCACAGAGCCCACAGAGACCCATGTAGGGTGTAAGGGGTAGTAGGTAGCGTGTATCCTCCCTACTCCCTACACGCTATGCGCTACACGCTAAACTGGGAAGGGATAAATTAACAGGGGAACCTCATGCTACCCGCCAAAATCACTGGCCCATTGGCTGTATTTTGCCAGCCTCGCCTGGCTGAGTGGCGGCTTGATCTTCCCCAGAGCAGCGTGAAAATCGGAGTTCTTCAATGCTCTTGTCTTGAGGGTCTTGCCGCGTAGTTCGTCGAAGGAAAGGGGGGAGAGCTGAGCCAGATTGGGGTTCTCCTGTCGTATCATGTTCCACACTGCTTCCTGACAGAGATAAGCTATCTCTCTGCCGGAGAAAAGCCCTGCGTGGCACTCCCGGGCAACGGAGTTGAGGTCGACCTGTGAAGTGTCCAGTCCGCTGGTGTTTAGCTTTACGATCTCCACGGCGTCCCCGGCGCCGGGGAGGGGGATGTGAATCCGGCGAGAGAAACGGCTCAGGGCAGCGGTGTCCATGTCCCAGGGCGTGTTGGTAGCGGCCAGGGTGAGCACCAGGCGCTGGGACTTCTTGCTCTTGAATCCGTCAATCTGAGAAAGCAGGGTGGATAGGGTCCGCCGGGAGGCCTCGTTTGAATCTCCTCCCCGGGAGAGGGTCAGAGCGTCCATCTCATCAATGAAGACTATCGCCGGGGACCTCTCCAGGGCAACCTCATAAAGGGCGGCGATAAGGCGAGAGGACTCGCCGAAGTATTTCGAGAGGACCTTGTCCGCCGAGACGTTGAAGAAGGTGGCCTTCAGGCTTCCGGCAGCGGCCGCTGCCAGCAGGGTTTTCCCCGTCCCCGGAGGGCCGTAGAGGAGGATCCCGGTCCAGGGCTTGATGGCCTCCGGCCTTTTCATGGCGGCGATGACCACCGTCTCCTGAAGCAGCCTCTTGGGTTCCTCCAGTCCTCCGATATCCGCCCAGGTGACCTCAGAGGTTGATATAAGGCCCTCGATGTAGTCCCTGAATTCCAGCCCAGGGGGCCTCACATCCCCTTCCGGCTCACGGGGTTCCCTGAGCCCCTTCTCCTTTATAGACCGGGCCAGGTCTTCCCATTTCTTTGACTTGTCCAAATAGAAGCGGTGCTCATGGGGGATATTGTCGGCCAGGAGACGCAGGAGGCGGGCACATTTAGCTGCCTGCTCCGACGCCCGCTGTGAATTCCCCTCTCCCCGGGCCTTCTCATAGGCTTCTCTGGCCTTCTCAAACTCGCTTCGCAGTGGGCCGCTGAGGTCTACTGGCATCTTATTCCTCCTGCTCTTTTTCCTCAGTCACCATCTTCCCGGCATCTTCGGGCTCGAGTTTGCCTTCCCTCACCTCCCGCATCACCGCCAGGATGTCCTCCAGTCCCTCCTCATGCTCAACAGCCGGTTTGAGCATGGAGGAGGTGAGGTCGGTGGCCATTCTCACCGTTGCCTGGCGGTCTTCAGCCTTCAGCTTCATCTTAATGAGGTATTTCTCAAGTTCCTCTGGAGCAACTTTCTGCAGCGGTTCCCAGACACCGGCGGCCTGGAGGTCGGCCTGATGCTCTTTGACTATCAGCAGGTTGCTCACTGCCCGGATCTCCTTTTCCAGGTCGGCGTGGGCGGCCCCTTTCATGTCCTTCTTCTGGGTCAGGGTCTTTATGCGATTGGCCAGGCTAATCTCCTCCAGCCGGCTTTTGGCCTCCTTACTCTTCTGGAAGAGCTGGTGCACCTGCGCCTCTATCTCGGCTACCTCCGCCGTGAGTTTCCCCGACTTCACCTTCAGCCGGAGTTCCATCTCCTTCAACTTGTCCCGGCCCAGCTTCTCGATCGGGTTCTTACGAAAGATACTCAGCAAAGCCACAGTTTACCTCCTCATAAGAATTTGTCCCAGATTATCCGTCATGAATCCGTAGCGCAACCCTTTGAGGCCGCTTCAGGACGAGGCTAAGAACTCGCCCAGCGACCTCTCCCTTCTCACCGGCGAAGGAAAAATGCCTGCCATTTCTTGATCAATTTATCGCAGAAGAATTTGAGTCTTTCTACCCCCTCGTAATCCAGCAGGTCATCCTCCTCGTAAAGCAGATCAAAGTGCTTGAAAATCCCGCCGAGGTCCGGGTCGTTCTCTACCTCCTCGTCAAACTTCGCCGAGGAGAGGAATTCGCAAAGGACCTTATATTGCTGCTTCACCTCGCCATACCGCACCCGTTTTTCTCTTTCCTCGTAACAAAGCCTCTGGAGATCAAAGATGGCTTCCATGGAGTGAAGGACTGAGGCGGCCAGCTTCTCCGGAAAGCCGTGTCGGGCAAGCTCCTCAACTTCCTTGAGGCGTCTTTCCATGTCCCGAAAGTCCCCCTGCTCAGCAGAAATTAGGGCCAGGTCGGCGCTGTGGCCGACGGCCGCTTTGAAATTCTGGGAGTCACGGCTTAGAGTGAGCTTAATCCCGTATTCCCGCCGCAGGAAATCGGCCAGGTCCTTCCGCAGTTCCCGGACACTCTGGTATCTCTCTTCCTTCTCCTTCCGAAGGCATTTGAGGATAACCGGCTCGAGGCGGGAGGCTTCCGGATTGGGAATTGAAGGAACTACCGGCTCTTCAAGCTGGATGGCTGAGACTATCTCAAAGTATTCCGCACCTTCAAAGGGGAGTTTTCCCGTAGCCAGCTCGTATAGAACGATACCCAACTGGAAGATGTCGGTGCGCTCATCCACCCCGCCGAATTTCCTGGGGGAGTGTTGCTCCGGAGCGGAGTAAGGAGGGGAGAGGGACTTGCTTGAGCTGGTGCGGCTCTCGGTTTTCACCCGGCTCAGGCCCCAGTCGGAGATTTTAGGGATTCCTTCCTTAAGGAGAATGTTTGAGGGCTTGAGGTCCCGGTGAATGAGGCTCTGCCGGTGGGCATATTCCAATCCCCTTCCCACCTCGAAGATCAGCCGGGCCGCTTTATCAGGCTCAAGGGGTTTCTTGAGCCGCTCCAGACTCTCTTCGCCAAGCTCCATCTCCAGGAAAGGAAAAGGCACCGTGGCAAACTCACGAAGTTGGATGATGTTCCCATGTTTCAGCCTCTGCCAGTTCCCCATTTCCCCCCGGAAGGACTCCTTGATGGCGGGGTCTTCGGGGTCGAGAGGGACTTTAAGGGCAACTTTCAGATCATCTTTTTTTCTTATCACCTCGAACACCCGGGCAAATCCTCCCCGCCCCAGAAGCCTTATCGGGTCGTAAAAGGGAAGAAGCTTCTCCGGGAAGTAGGGCGGGGGTTCATCTCCCCTGGGCGGAACCTCGTCTTCAGGGTGCTCGGGTGGGGTTTTCTTCTTTGGTTTTCTCCTCACCATCATCACCGCGAAGAGGGCTAGAGCACCAGCGATTAAAATTCCGATTAGCGGTAGCAGGAGTCCTGGCGGTATCAGGGGAGTTGGTGCTGGCATCGGTAATGGGGCCAGGATAGTGAAAGCTGTGAAGTGGCTTACCTGAGTGGTTATTATGTTGGCTGCCGGGTCAACAATGGAAACTAGCTCAACCCACTCACCAGCGTCAATGTCCAACAAGGCGATAACCAGGTTCTCTTCAGCAACTCCTTCAGGTATAAGGGCGGGGTCATAAGTAAAGGTAAGGGTTGTTGGTGGGTTGAAGGTAGCTCCGTCAGGCCCAGCGTCATAGACTAACCCAATAATCTCGGTATCCTCAGGTGGGGGTGGTGGGGCTTGCATCTCCACCATTACTATCTCAGCAAGGGGCTTTCCGTTGATCAGACCAATAGTGCCTTGATCTATGGTGAGATGGACTAACCCGTCGAAAGACTCAGCAATAACGTCATCAATAAATACCCCATCAGGGGTGATAACGTCAGTTATATCGGTAACGCCGGGTGAAGGAGGCGGAGGAGGTGGCGGTACTGCTCGGACTACAAATGTCCCCATGAGGCCACCAACATCTACGCTGTAGCTTGCGGCAACGTCCCTGGTTACGGTAAAGCTTACCTCCCGCCTAGCGCCACCATCGAGGGTTATCTCCTGGGTAGCCTCTACCACACCATCTATCTTCAGGATTACCTGGTGCGTGCCGGCAAGCTCACCGATGTTAGCGACCAGGACACCGATGGTTACCTCCTCCCCGGTATAGACCTCTTCAGGGGTTATGGTCAGGTCAGTCGTGGTGAACTCAGCGGGGCGAGCCCTCACCACAAATCTCCCCGTCAGGCCATCAATATTTACGGCATAGGTTCCCGCAGTGTCCCTGGTTACGGTAAAGCTTACCTCCCGCCTAGCGCCACCATCGAGGGTTATCTCCTGGGTAGCCTCTACCACACCATCTATCTTCAGGATTACCTGGTGCGTGCCGGCAAGCTCACCGATGTTGGCGACCATGGCGCTGATGATTACCTCCTCCCCGGTAAAGACCTCTTCAGGGGTTATCGTCAGGTCAGTCGTGGTGAACTCAGCGGGGTGAGGTGGTGGCAAGGCTGTCAATTCAGCCAATACAGAAGTAATCTTGCCAGCTTTTACCACAACCCTTTTCTCCCAGTCTTCATACCCTTCAAGGGTAACCTCTAACTCGTAAGAACCGGGCTCCAGTTCTTCTATGATTAGAGGCGCGCGCCCGCGGAAGTCATCGTCAAGATAGACCTCCGCCCCTGGGGGCTCGGAGGTGATGAGTAATGAACCCGTTCCTGGGTCAACCACGAAAGGCTCTTCCTTTACAAAATTCCCGTTGGCATAGAATCTGAATTTGTAGTCGCCAGGTTGAATTATCCCTAATTCATAGATATGCGTTTCGGGTTCGTGAGGCAGCAGTATTACGATGCCCGTATACTGTTGAATAACTGCATCCACAGAGAAGACGTTTCCTTCTCTTTTAATCAAGCCCCAGTCTTTAACTCCTACCGCCGCGTCAGGGAGCAACTCAGCGGAAAAAGTGACTTTAGCCTGCCGTGGACCTGGCAAACCCTCGGCGGGGATAATTTCGATCTGCACTTCGCCACGCAGGGGGATATAAGGAATCCAGTTACCAGGTGGAAGTGGTATTGGCTCAACCTTTAATCGAGGAGGATAGGCATCTTCCAGAGTCCATACGGTGTCCCACCACCCCAAAAGGGTAAACAGGGGGAGCCGGTATCTCTGAATGTCTACGTGATAGCCGGCTGTGTCATTTTCATTGGTTGCATAGGGTGGTTGAAAAGATAACTCTTTGGTTGCTACACCACCATCATAGTCAAATTCGAGTTCTTTTACGGTCTCATCAAAACCCCAGGCGACGTCTCTTCTAATCCGCATCCTGTACCGCCCTGGATCTCCCCACTGGAGGGTAATCCTGGCGGTGACCGTTTTGTCCTCGCTGGTGGTATTCACTTCGCTGCCATCTACATACCACCCATCAAAGATTACGAATGGGATTCCCGGCATTACTGGGAGTGGCGCTGGGAGTGGCGCTTTGGTGGCATGGAGATCCAGCAAAACGATCCTCCCTATCTCCCAGATAGCCGGCCAAAGCGCGTCGTATCCTGCAACCTTGAAGAAGACGGTCTTGCCATGGAAATTACCCTCAACTTTGAGGTAATAGCTCCCATCGGCCTCGGTGGTGGTCTCGGCGACCTTCGCCCCGTCTATCCAGCCGGAAACGGTCGCTCCGGCGACTGGCACATTATCCACATACGCCGTGCCATAAAAGACGGCGGGAGGGATCGACTGGGCAAAGGCGGCGGTGGGGAGAGGCAGGAGGACTATCACTGCCAGCGCCGCAACTAGAACTTTCAGTTTGGACATTGGCCCCCTCCTCGCATAATATCTCTTGCGATCGTTTCGAAGTAATGCCGTCAAATGACACCCGCTATTTTTGAATGCCTCGCTGTGGGTTAGATTCAAAAGACCTCCGAGAGAGGAACGGCGAGCCCTTCGAGGAGACGAGTGAGCAGGACATCCCCCTTCCGGCAGAGTTCAATCGTCTCAAACCCCTCCTCCCCGAGAGACATTACCTCCACCGTCTTCTCCTGCGGGTCAACGATCCAGTATTCTTTAACTCCATGTCGGGCGTAAAGCGTCTTCTTGTAGGTCCGGTCTCTTCCTGCCGTCGAGGGCGAGAGGATTTCGATCACCAGATCGGGAGCACCCCGAACGTCATCAGGGGTGATGATTCCTCTCCTCTCATTCGAGATGTAGATAAGGTCCGGCTGGGCTATATCCTCCTCGCTGAAGACGATATCGAAGGGAGCATGGTAAACAACTCCGAGGGCATTGTCTCGAACGAACTTCCAGAGCAGGAATAGTAAATTCCTTGAGATGGACTGATGGGCTTCACTTGGTGACGGAACCATAACCAGTTCTCCTCCTAGAAGTTCATAGCGTTTGGTCTCCGATTCGGGGAGGTTCTTGTAGTCCTCCACGGTAAATTTGATTCCTACTTCCGCCATCGAGATCACCTCCGTTATCCAGGCTGCTTAAATCTATGACGATAGTTGTCATTCTGCTCAGTAAACCTTTATCTGCTCTTGTCCCACGACTTTTGAGGCATAATCCAGAGCAGCAAGTATATCCTCAAGGGTAATCTCGTATTCCCTCATGACTTCTTCAAAACCCATCCCCCCAGCCAGCTTTCCAAGTATCAACTCGACTGGAACTCTGGTTCCTTTTACAACCGGCTTTCCAAAACGGATTCTTTCATTGACCTCTACTCCAGGTGCTATTTCCATTGCTCCATCTTTTTGGTTTGTTGGTTGATGGCTTTTTTCTTAATCACGTGGTTTTGTTAATAACCGGGCTCCGTGAACTACAGATACTATATTTACAACATTATTCTCTGAATCGTAACGGTAAAGAACCCGATAATTTCCAACTATCACCTCCCGGTGGGGTAGCCGAGGAAACTCAGGAAGATGACGGCCTGATTCAGGAGATTGGCGTAATCGTTGAGCAACATTGCCGATACGTTCTACTTGCTGGCGAGCGTACCAGGGTGAATCGCGCGCAATGTAGTCGTATATATCCTCCAAGTCTGAGATGGCCTCTTCACTCCAGATTATTTCTGCCACTTGTTTGATAACCTTCCCATTGCATCCTGGTGTGAAAGAGTTTCCCCTTTCTGAATTGCTGATTCACCTGCCTCTATTTTTTGAAGAAGATAGAGGCGATACATAACCTCTTCAACATTAGCCTCATCTGGAAGTTCTGTGACAAGAGCTTCTAATTTTGACTTTGATATATTCATGGAATTCCCCCCTTTGACTAATCCCAAATATGTGAAGCTATAGTCATTTGCAGTTAACCGCATAAATCGTTGCACAATTTTCCCTGTCATTGCGAGCACTTCGTTCCTCAACACAGGCTCCGCGAGAAGCAATCTATCCCATCCTACCTTGAGATTGCTTCGTCGCTACGCTCCTCGCCCTGCTAGATTTTTCATATCTAACGGGGCGAGCAATGACATAGTGCGGTTATTTTTTGCCCGATACTATATTTCTTCTTTCTGTAGCTCGCGGTCTATGGAGAGCTCGCTCTCCGCCTTCTCCGGTTCCAGGGCTCCCGCTTCTACCTGCGCCCAACTCTCCAGCATCTTTTTCTCCTCCTCCGCCATCTCTTCCCCGATTTCGGCCACATCCATCTCAAAGGGCTTGTTCAGTTCATTAAGAACCTCGTCAAACTCTTTCCCGTCGAGGCTGATCCTGATGAGGAAGCCCTCCAGGTTTGCCTGGGGGATAGCGGTGAGCTTCTTCCAGAGCCCTACATCCTTAAGCTGCTGCTCGTAGTTCTTCACGATGAGAAAGTTCTTCACGAACCGGAGCTGGCGGTGGGCGGTGGTGAAGGTTCTCAGCTTCAACTTGGCTTCCATGTCGAGAGCCCCTATCTCCTGGACCAGCATTCGCTTCTTAAAGAGATCGGCCCCGATCCCCTCGCGGAACTTCTTCTTCTTCTCCTTCTCGTTGTCATCAATTCCCTTCCTCACCCGCTCAAGCTGGTTCTTGAGCCGAATCTCCTCCTCCCTCAGCTCGCGAGCCTTCATCTTCTCCAGGGGATTCCCCCTGATCTTCTCCATCAATTCTCTTACCCCCATTGCTTTACCTCCTTTTTTTATTTTTCTTCCAGCACAAGCCCGACGTCTTTTATAAATCTTACCGCACCATGGACCTCCTTTTCAAGGTCGTAGAAGGCCTTAAGTACCATGTTTCTTGGCTCGCCGACTACCTTCGCAAATTCCTCAAAGGCAACAAAGCCCTTAAGCCCCAGTTCCTCCACCACCGCTCTCTTCAGACGAGCTATCGTCTCCACCTTGAATTCGGGCTTGAAATGGTCTATAAAATTGGCAATTCGTTTGTCCAGGGGATTGTAAAAGACCTCTCCGGTGATAGAATCAGCCAGGCAAACGGAAACATAGCGGCTGAGATAGTTGCGGGCAAAGGAATCAGAGGATATCTCACTTGTTACCCTCTTATCCCAGCCGGTGGGGGAGGCAAGGCCAAGGATGTGGAGGCGCCGGCCGATCTCGGCGCTCTTTATATGCCGGGTGATAACTCCGAGAAAATCCCCCAGATTAGCCGGGCGCACATCGAAGCCCCATTCCTCGAACTCGCGAAGGTGGCTCAGCGAGATGGCCTCGATGATCACCCGGGGCAATTTCGGGCCAAAGATTTTGTACTTCCGCTCGCTTACTACATACCGCGAGCTCTCGTTTGAAGGCTTGCTCGGGCTGGTTTCTGCCTCGCTCATTCGCCGGTGAGAGCCTTCTTCCCAGGAACTTACGGTGTAGGTCTTGTTCTCAATGGGAGAGAAGACCTTCAGGGGGAACTGGTGCATCTTCTCCTCAAAACGAGAGAGGAAATTCAGCTCAGCCAGGCGGGCATCCTCGGCGGCGAGCCAGCGCAAGTACCTCCCCTCAGCAACCTCACGAAGCTGCCGTAGCCTCTCCTCCATTTCCTCTCTCCTGGCCTCCAGCGATCTCTTTTCATCCTGGAGAGACTGCTCTTGTGAGACAAGTTCAGAGCGGATTTTCTCCAGCTCGCCCAGCTCACTTTGGATCACACGTTCTCTCTCCTCCTCCGCCTGCTGACGGTATCCCTCCGCCAGCCTCTCCAGCTCCGTTCTCCTCTCCTCGAGCCCTTCTCTCTCCCGGGTCATTCCTTCAACCTGCGCGGAGATTTCCTTTTCAAGATCGAGAAAGCTCTGGAACAGCCTCTCCTTTTCGGACTGAAGGGGGGTGAGGTTGGGGGAGGAGCCCTCGAGTATGGCTCTCTCAAAGGCGAGTAACTTCTCCTTTAGCACCTGGTTTGCCTCCTCCGCACTTTGTAACGGCTTGAGTCGTCCAGCCAATTCCTCCAGCCGCCTTCGTATCTCGGCGGAGACCCTCTCCCTTTCCCTCTCGGACTCCTTCACTTTCTCCCAGACCTTTTCCTCGATCTGCCGCACCATGAACACCGGGCCATATTTACCAACATAGGCCTTAACCCCCTCTTTGATATTCTCCAGCCTCTTTTCATATCTTCTCTTGAAGGCTAGCTTCAGGTCCCGCTGGACTTCCGGGGCATCGAGCAAGCCATCGAGGTCGGTGTATTGCTTCTCGTAGATTTCCCTTACCAGGGTAAAAAGCTCATCTCGCCGGGCTATCCGCTCCCTGATTTCGTCCGCGCTCAGGATATCGAAGACATTGTATCTTTCAAAGTCCTGCAGGAGAGCGATTTCTTTCTCGTTGAAGGAGGACGTCATCATAATGCTGCGCTCGTCGCTGATATGGGAAGCGGCGGCGAGGAGAAGCCTGGCCAGGGTGAACTTACTGACGTAATGCTGCTTCAGGTCGCGAGGCACGGTCGGAGATAACTCCTCTTCGAAGGAGTTAAGGCTGCTTTCTATCTCGTTCCAGAGCCCGATCCTTTTCACCTCGTCAGTGCGGCGGAGCCTTTCCAGGTCATAGTCCAGCACTCTATCTACCGGCTTGATAATCTCCTCCAGATTTTTCCAGTCAACTTCACTGCGCATTTTACGCCTCCTCGAGGTATTTCATCTCCTCACCGAGCTTGTTGTGGAGCAAATCCACCACCTCCCCATACCCGGCTATCCTTACCCGGATGTCTACCTTGCCGGGGCTTTCCTTAAGCCTCAGGGATACCTCTGCCATTCCTTTCCTGGTGTAGACCTCGTAGACCTTTTCCCGGAGTTGGGGCAACTCCCTCTTGAGTACCCCTTTATACCTGGCCAGAAGGAAATTGAGCAGCCGGCCGATAGTTTTTTCGTCGCCGCTGATGCTTGCCCGAAGCTCTTTTTCATTCTTTTCGATCTGTGTGGTAACATGCTCAAGTTTGTAGAGGGTTATTTTATCCTCTTGCACTCTGGAGAGGAGGTCTTCAAGTATCTCGGCAAGACCCCTTTCCTCCACACCATCCAGCAGAACGACCATGCCCTCTGGTTTAGTTATCTTTATCCTCTCTCTCCACTTCTCGAACAGATAGTCTATCCTCTTCCTCTCGGCATCATCAGAGTACTTAGCTACTATGAGATACATCTCTATTCTCCCTTTGTAACTATAACACATTTATGTACTTTCGTCAACACTTTTGTTTTCTCCATTTTGGCGGTTAATAGTGGGAGTATAAGCGCTTATCATTGGCCCGTAGCCTCCCTCATCAATTGGCGCTTGCCAGCGCCTCCGTTAAATGATAGTATTATAGTGATTACTCAGCCAGTGATTGATAGCTACAGAGTTCATAGAGAAACGAGTAGCGGGTAGTCTCCGTACCCCCTACCCTACCCCCTACACTCTAAATTGTGCTCTG
>JALPXQ010000034.1 GCA_023271515.1 Dehalococcoidia bacterium
ATGCGGAACTACTTGTGGTGATCAGCGCGCCGCTGATTCTGGGGACGCTCCTTTTCTCCTTACTTGTCGGAGCCATCGCTGGAATGTTGCCGGCACGGCGAGCAAGCAAGCTGCGCCCCGTCGAGGCTTTTCGCTACGAATAGCGGTCTTTGCGCCACGAGGGAGGTGACATACCACTCTATGCTGTCCTTCAGATTGGTGGCAAAGAGAAAAAAGGCTGGTCGCAGTTGGAGTAATCAAATGGATAGGCTGAAGGCCGAAGTCCGAAGGCTGAAACTCCCGGACAGCCTTTAGCATAATCACCTTGGGAAAAATAGAGTTGACCCCATTTTCATTTTGCACGTGTTGAATAGGTGATGAATATGGTATAAACTAGAGATTGTAGTTACCGATTTCTCGCGAGAGGGAAACATTGAGAATCAAGATTCAAAATGAGCTCCTGGCCATCAATATCCTTTCTGTAGTTCTGATTCTGACTATTTCCTTCTTTCCCATTCAAGCGCTGCGCATCATTTTGGGGCTGCCCTTCATCCTCTTTTTCCCGGGTTATACGCTCATCGCCGCTCTTTTCCCCAAGAAAAGCGGCCTCGACGCCATCGAAAGGGTGGCACTCTCATTCGGCCTCTCCATAGCTGTCGTGCCTCTCATTGGACTGGTGTTGAATTATACCCCTTGGGGGATTCGACTCTACCCCATCCTTGTTTCTCTGACAGTTTTCATCGCGGCGATGTCAGCCATCGCCTGGTATCGCCGGCACGGGCTCCCGGAACAAGAGAAACTCAACCTGATTCTCAACCTCTCGCTGCCCAGGCAGGAAAGCAGGTTGGATAGAGCGCTCTCCATCGTACTGATACTGGCGATCGTGGGGGCCATCGGAACTCTGGGCTATGTAATCGCCAGCCCGAGGGTGGGGGAGAGGTTCACCGAGTTTTATATCCTTGGGCTGGAAGGGAAGGCAGAGGGTTATCCCACGGAGCTGACTGTGGGGGAGGAGGGGCGGGTGATCCTTGGCATCACCAATCGCGAACACGAGATAATGGGCTATGAAGTTAAGATTAAGGTTGATGGAGTTCTGCAGCAGAGGATCGGCCCGATAGAGTTGGAACACGAGCAGGGATGGCGGGAGCAAGTCGGATTCATTCCGCGGGAGCCGGGGAAAAATCAGAGGGTAGAGTTTGTGTTGTACAAGATCCGCACGCCAGGCACAGAGGATGAACCAGGCCCCACACTTCATCTCTGGATCGATGTGAAAGAGGGGGGCTGACGAGCACTGACTGCTAAACATCCAGGTTTCTCACCTGGGTGGCGTGGGCCTGGATGAATGCCTTTCTAGGAGGGACCGCCTCGCCCATAAGCATATCTATGATCTCGTCCGCCTTGGCGGCGTCCTTGATGTTCACCTGGAGGATGATACGCGTCTCGGGATCCATCGTCGTCTCCCAGAGTTGCTGCGGATTCATCTCCCCCAGCCCTTTGTAGCGCTGGACCTCCACACCCTTGCTCCCCATCTTAGCGGTCAATTTATCCTTCTCCCCATCGGAGTAGATCCAGTGATGCTCCTTGCCCTTCTTTATGCGGTAGAGTGGCGGCTGTGCGATATACAGATGGCCGTTGGTGATCAGCTCCGGCATATAGCGGAAGAAGAAGGTAAGCAGCAGGGTGCGAATATGAGAGCCGTCAACATCGGCATCGGTCATGATGATGACGCGGTGATAGCGAAGCTTGGCAAGATCGAACTCCGAACCATTACCGGTTCCGGCCCCCACTCCCAGAGCAATGATAAGAGCACGTATCTCATCGTGAGACAGCATCTTCTCCGGGCGAGCCTTCTCCACATTGAGAATCTTTCCCTTGAGTGGCAATATGGCCTGGAAGCCTCGATCTCGTCCCTGCTTGGCGGAGCCACCGGCAGAATCCCCCTCGACAATATAAAGCTCACGGTTAGCGGGGGACTTCTCAGAGCAATCGGCTAGCTTTCCCGGCAGGCTATTGCCCTCAAAAAGTCCCTTCTTGTTGACCAGTTCCCGAGCCTTTCGGGCAGCCTCACGGGCCCTGGCGGTGGTGAGGCATTTCTCCAGAATGCGCCTGGCTTCCTGAGGATGCTCATTCAGATAATAGGTCAGTCCTTCATAGACAGCCGATTCCACCTGGGTTTTCAGCTCCGAGTTGCCCAGCCTGGTCTTTGTCTGCCCCTCAAATTGCGGGTCAATCAGCTTAACGCTGATAATGGCCACCAGCCCTTCCCTCACATCCTCGCCGGCGAGGTTAGATTCATTCTCCTTGATAATTTTATACTGGCGGGCATAGTCATTCAGTGATCGGGTGAGGGCGGTGCGAAAGCCGGTGAGATGCGTCCCGCCGTCGATGGTATTGATGCAATTGGCAAAGGAAAAGGTGGACTCGGTGAATCTGTCGTTATATTGCAGCGCGACTTCGACGGTGGTGCTGTTGATTACTTTAGAGATATAGATCGGCTTCGGGTGAAGCACCACTCGCTTACGATTGATCTGCTGAGCAAAGCTAACGACGCCTCCCTGGAAATAGAAGCTTATCTCCCGGTCTTGCCGCTCGTCCCTGAAATTGATCCAGATTCCTTTATTGAGGTATGCCATTTCCCGGAATCTTTGGGCCAGAACGTTGAAGTCGTAGTCCAGTTTGTCAAAGATATCTTTGTCCGGGAGGAAGGTCACGGTGGTGCCGGTCTGCTGGGAGTGGCCGATCATCTCGACGCCGTTTGTGGGAATCCCGCGACGAAACTCCTGGCGATATATCTTGCCATCGCGCTCGACATCCACCCTGAACCAGGATGAAAGGGCGTTCACCACCGAGGCCCCGACCCCATGCAATCCGCCACAGACCTTGTAGGATTGCCCTCCGAACTTGGCCCCGGCGTGCAGCGTGGTCATCACCGTCTCCAGGGCGGAAATCTTGGTGGCGTGGTGTATATCGACAGGAATGCCCCGGCCATTGTCGGTTACAGTGACACTGCCGTCATCGTGGATAATGATAGTGACCCGATCACAGTAGCCGGCCATCGCCTCATCGATGCTGTTGTCTACGATCTCATGAATCAGGTGGTGCAGTCCGCGCTGATCGGTGCTGCCAATATACATTCCCGGCCGCAGCCGTACTGCCTCAAGCTCCTTTAATACCTGGATATCACGAGCGGTATATCCTTGCTTCATCTCTCTCCTAAAGCGCAGAACCAATTATTGTCAAGTTGGTAGGGATTGTTGGATATAATTTGCTTCGAAGGGGTCGCACTAATGTGGCTCTCAGAGCCGCAATTATCCTCGCATTACTCGTCATCATCAGAGTGTTTCTCGGGGGAGCTAGGCTTCGGCTGAACGCAAATCCGCAGAGAGTTTCAGTAACTTATAGCTATCCCTGTCTCTATTATAATACAGATGTCCTGCCTGGGTCAACAGAGAGGGGGTCGGGGGCGCGACCAGGTTGTATCGTTCTGTTACCTTAAAGACGACCCGCCTCCTTGAACCATTTGATACTGTCCTCGATAGATTCTGCAATGGGGCGTGGAGAATAGCCCAATTGGCGACGAGCCTTCTCGTTGCTTATCAAGCAATTGGCGGTAAGAGTGTAAAGTGAGTAGGTCGTAACACGGGGCCGGGCCTTTGTCAGGGCACAATACAGGGGGGTGAATCGAGCGGCGAATTGGGCTAACCAGAGAGGTGCCTTGAACGAGGGTGCCCTGATTGATGTTGTTTCCTCCAGGATAGAGAGTAAGTCTCGCACGGTGACCCTTGCATTTGACAGGATGTAGCCCTCCCCAACGGGCCCCTTCTCACAAGCGAGGATATGGCCCTGTGCCACATCACGAACATCAACAAAATCATAGGCTCCATCTACGTACATCTTGAGCTTCCCCCTGACGAAATCTACAATAAGTTGTCCCATTTCCGACAAGCGGAAGTCAGAAGGCCCCATAACGCCTGAGGGGAATACCATCACCGCGTCGAGGCCATTCTTTATTCCATTGAGAACCTCCAGGGTGGCTTGAGCCTTGGACCTGGCGTATTCCCCTATGACCCTGTCCGGGTTGATGGGGGTCATTTCATCAATAGCTGTGCCGTGGGGAGGCTCCACAAAGGCATGGATGGAGCTGGTGTAAACCAGCCGCCGTACGCTGGATCCTAAGCACGCCTGTACCACATTGCGTGTCCCCATGACGTTGACTTGATGCAGCAATCTAGTCTTGCCCGGCAAGATTGATATGACGCCGGCCAGATGATAGACTACATCAGCCCCATTGAAGGCTCTTGTCAGGGAGTCGACATCTCGTATATCGCCTTCGACCTTTTCGACCCTCAATCCTTCAAGTGGGATAGTGTCCTCAGATGGGGGGATTATTGTGCGAACCTCCTCACCTCTTGCGAGCAGTTCTCGAACTAAAACGTTCCCTATGTGTCCCGTCGCCCCGGTAACCGCGATCATGATGTTCCTTCCTCTATATATCGTTTCATCGCAGTTCACGTTCGTCGCCCACGCGGCGGGTTATCCTCTGCTCATCCAGGTGTTCCAATACCGAAAGAGCGTACTTGCGACTGGTCAGGAACATGTCCCGCACCTCGGCCACGGTTATCTTGCCTTTGGATTTCAGGTGCTCAGTGATGCGCCTGGTCATCTCATCATAGGCGGAGGCCGCAAAGACGACGTTATTACTCACCTGGACTACACGCCGCTGTTCGATGAGCATGTTGAGCAGCTCCGGTTCCGGCAGGGATTCGCTGGGTGGGGAGAAGGGATTTTGGGATAGGGCCATCAGGAAGGCATCGGCCTCAGCTTGTTGCCTGACGGTGAGCTCAACCGTATGCGACGGGAGCCTCACCAGTGCCCTCTCTTCGATAAGGACACCTTCCTCAATGAATCTCTGCAAGGCATTGTTGAAGTGCTGCTGGGGAATTTTGAGCCGGCTGCGGAGTTCCTCGCGGGGCATTCCCACCCGGAGGGGAAACTGACGATGATGACTCTGGACGGTTCTCTTCGCCTCTTCTCTCAGGCGAGCCCAGCCGTTTGCGGTGAAGAGAAGCGCCCGCGGTCGCTCGGAACCGAGCATCACCACTCGATTGCCAGATGCTAACCTCTGCAGAGCCTCGTTTGCTGCGTCTGTAGAGAGGCTGGAGGCGGATAAGATGCTGGTCAGCTCGGCCGGCTGATTGCTCTCCAGAGTAGCAAGAAGGATATCCTCCGGTGATCCTTTCTCCCTGACCTCCAGGTTTTCGATGACGCTGGACTGAAAACGGCGATGTCGCCTGGGCTGGGTATCGATGATTGCTCCACCTCCCAGAGTCCCTCTCGAGGAGCGGATGATAAAGAGGTCACCGTTGACCACTGCCACCGGATGAGTGAGAAGTATCTGCGCCCACCCGCTTTCGGCTCGGGCGAGTTTGTCTCGGTCCAATAAGCGCACCTTGCCTGATACCTCGGCGGCGCCGGTATGGAAGGTGATGGCGGCGTTATGGGTTATCGGCTGTGCCAGACCGGAGATGGCACGGATCCGGACGTCCATAGCTTGGGTGGGCTCCAGCCATCCCGGTGTGGTGATCACAAGTCCTCGCCGCAGCTTGCCGGTGGCAATGCCGGTCAGGTTGATCGCCAGGCGGGTGCCGGGCAAGGCGGTATCGACCTTCCGCTTGTGTGTCTGTAATCCGCGGATATGGGCTCGCCACCCCGGTGGCAGAATTTCCACCTCTTGACCAACAGAGAATCCTCCATCAAGCAGCGTGCCGGTGACCACCGTCCCGAAGCCCTTCATGCTGAAGGCTCGGTCGATAGAAAGCCTGGGTTTGCCGATATCCCTCCGCGGTGTGGTAGAATCCAGGAGCTTATCGATGGCAGAAAGCAGTCGGGGCAGCCCATCCCGGGTGAGGGCAGAGGTGGCAATTATCGGAGCACCCTCAAGCACAGTGCCCTTTATCACCTCTTCGGCATCGTCAGCAGCCAGTTCCAGCATTTCCTCATCCACGAGGTCTTTCTTGGTGATGGCCACAATACCCCGGCTCACGTTGAGGAGATCGAGGATGGCCAGATGCTCCCGTGTCTGCGGCATGACGCCTTCGTCGGCGGCAATGACCAGAATTGACAGGTCGATTCCCCCGACGCCGGCGAGCATGTTCTTGATGAACCGCTCGTGTCCGGGGACATCGACGATGCTGATCTCACGGCCGCTGGGCAGTTTAAACCAGGCGAAGCCGAGGTCGATGGTCATACCTCGCTCCTTCTCTTCGGCCAGGCGATCGGGGTCGATGCCGGTAATAGCGTGAACTAGAGCCGACTTGCCATGGTCTACGTGTCCTGCCGTGCCGAGAACATACATGGTATTGGGGAAAAATGGGCCGCACAGGACTCGAACCTGTAACCCACTGATTAAGAGTCAGTTGCTCTTCCATTGAGCTAGCGGCCCACGCTTGATATTATAGCACTCCCCGGACTGCTCCTGCAAACGTTATCGGGATTCTGCAAGCACCGGGAAGGGCATCCCCCGTCATGTTGTGGACTCAGACCATGCCAGGATGGTAAGTCGGAGATAGGCTGGGATGAACTGGTTGCTCGTAAAGTTTGAGCCTGGATGCATCACACCGCCTTGACTGCTTTGGCTCTGTGGTTTATAGCTGACTCGATTGGGTACGGAAGGGACCCGGAATTGGCACGGCAACTGGAGGTTGAGATATTGCCTAATCTCTCGGCAGCCAACGTGCGAGAACTTTTGCGGACGGCCTTGCCACTGAACCAGTTGGAGGAAGCCACCGGCCTGGTGGTCAAAACAGTCTCTTTACCTTTCTCGATTAAGGGTCGATCCGGGTCTTCTATTTTGGATTCACCATGCTGGACTAAGTAAACCTTCATTGGACTGCCCCCGAAATTATTGCTTTCAGTTAGTAAGTATATCACACAGGTTGCACCAGTTTTAAGTTGCCTATCGAGACTGGTATAATACAGCCAAACAACATAGTCAAGCATAATGTTTGGGAGACTCCTCTCGACCAAAGCCAGCAGACGTGGATGGAGGTGGGGCGTAACAGAACTCTTAAGAAGTACAGCAAAACCAGCATATTGGGGGATGTCCAAAAGCATCAAGGGCAAGGGGGAAAGGATGATCGAACGCCGTGAAGGTGAAAAGATAGCCGCCTCCTGGGTGATACCGATAGAGGTGAGTAATGGCACGAACTATTATGCACATAGACCTTGATGCCTTCTTTGTCTCGGTAGAGCAAGCGCTGAATCCTGAGCTCCAGGGCAAACCAGTAGTAGTTGGTGGTAGTGCTGACAAACGGGGGGTAGTTGCTTGCGCCTCATATGAAGCCCGGGCTTTCGGTTTACATGCTGGTATGCCACTTACCACTGCCAGCCGCCTCTGCCCTCAAGCTACCTTCATCGAGGGTAGCTTCCCCAAATACCGTGATGCTTCACAAAGGTTTATGGCTATCCTGGCTGATTTCTCGCCCTCTCTGGAACCAGTGAGCCTGGATGAGGTCTATCTGGATGCCACCGGCTTTGAATCTATCTACGGCTCAATTTGGCAGATGGCGGTAGCAATAAAGCAGCGGATAAGAGATGAACTAGGGCTTTGTTCCTCGGCGGGCATCGCAAGCTGCAAGGTGGTAGCCAAGATTGCCGCTGAGTTATCCAAGCCAGACGGGTTATTGGAAATAGCTCGGGGAGAAGAGCGTTCCTTCCTGGCACCATTACCTATTGCTAAACTACCAGGAGTGGGCAAGAAGACGGAACGAATATTAAGCGGTTTGGGAATTGATACTATCGGCAAGCTATCTGTGATGCCGCTAAGTGCCCTGAAAAGCCGTTTCGGTGCCTCCGGTGAGCTTCTACATCGCTATGCCAATGGCATTGATAATAGAGAAGTAGAGCCTCCCGGTGCTGCCAAATCCATCAGTCGAGAAACTACCTTTGGGAAAGATACTAAAGACCGCTCCTTACTCGAGGCGACACTCCGTTATCTTGGTGAACGGGTCGGTGCCGAGCTGCGCCGGCGAGGTAGGCAAGCCAGGTGCGTAACCTTGAAGCTGAGATACGCTGATTTCACCACTATTGCCCGTAGCCGTACCTTAAAGCAGGCAAGCAATACTGACCAGACCATCTTTGACACCGGACTAGAGCTATTAAACAAAGCCTTAGCCCAGGAGAAGCAACCGGTTCGCCTCATCGGCATTGGGGTATCAAACCTGGTTGAGCCGGGCAGGCAGCTAGATATGTTTGACCCATCAGCCCAAAGGTTAGAGCAACTAAATATAGCCATTGACCGCATCCGCGACAAATATGGCTTTACTGCGATACAAACTGGCAGAACCCTGCAACTAAAAGAAATCTTCCCCACAGGTGGGGAAGGCTACACCTTACAGACGCCAAGTTTATCGAGGTAGGGGTCTGAAGCTATCATTTAGGATAAGGGGTCAAACTTCTGCGAAGAGCTTTGCTGTTGACGTACAGCCTGTATGCGAAAAATGAGGTTTTGTCACCATAGGCTTATTGACTCATTACCATCTATTTGGGGCACAGCCCAACTTTGGGACAAGCTCTACAATTAAGACTGACACAAGACAGAGTGATTTAGCAATACCTATACGGGCTCGGTTCCCTGATGGACGAATAAGTGAAAATCTCATCAAGATTGAAGTTCCAGAACTATTGCCCAATAAACCTCTGAGAGAAAAAGCAAGTTTCTTTTTGGACTGCATAGGTGTATATCGACTAGAAATCCCAGAGGGAGGGAATCGGTCATTGACTATCCATAGTTTCATTGTCCACAGCAGAAGTGCTCTATTTCTCACTGTTATTGGTGCCTTTATAGGTGCACTAGCCGCTGGTTTCATCATAAATTTACTCTTTAATTAGGCGCAGAACGAAGGCTAAAGTAGATGAACCTCACTCAATTTAGAGAGCAGTTGCAAGAATGCCTTGACTATTGAGGAAGCATGGAAAAGCCCATCATGACCGGCTCAGGGAACATTACCCGGGATTGCCGCCGCGTCGTAAGAGGACTTGGGTGTGAATTGGTTGGATAGAGGAGTTGTGGTCTGGACGGGGTAGCGAGAGGTTCCTGCCCGATTATTATTGGGATGTTTGCGATAATTCGTGGGGGAGTGGGACGGCTTAGCGCACCTCCCTACCACCTTTATGTGGTGCTTCGCCACTGGTAATGGCAGTTAGAGCCAACAGGATGCAAGTCATTCCGGTGTATACGTGTCGCAACGTGATATGTGCTAGAAACGTCAGGCGAAATGTAAAGAGGTGAAAAAATGAAACATATCTTTTCCTGTATTGAAGAGCTTCGCTTGAAACTGGATAGACATCGAAAAGAGGATTTAAAAGAGTATCCGACACGAACGATATTCATAGATCCATTATTGCAGGTCCTTGGTTGGGATGTAAGGGATCCCGGCGAAGTCCAGCTTGAATATCCGACAATTGACGGGAAATCCGTTGACTACGCCCCGAAGATAAATCGTACGCCAGTTCTATTCATAGAAGCTAAACCGTTAAACGATCCGCTTACAGATGTTAAATCTATTACGCAGGTAGTTGGCTACGCTGCAAATGCCGGTGTTGAATGGTGCATCCTCACTAATGGTGTCACTTACAAGATCTATCGAAGTACGGAAAAGGCAGAGGCTCCAGATAAGTTGCTTTTTGAAGTTTCAATAGATCCAAAGGAATCTGAAGGTAGGTCAGTTCAAGAGATTGCGGGCCAGTTTAACCGTTTCTCCCGAGATGCCATGGCTCAGGGCGTGCTTGACGAGATCGGTGAGCAAGTTTTCACTACAGGGAAAATTCGAAAAGCTTTGGATAAGCTCTTCCTGGATCCTCCGGCCAATCTAATCAGAATCATCCGTTCAGCTATTGGTGACGAATCTATTAAACCGGTACAGGTGAAGGCAGCACTCAAAAGACTATGGGCTCAGTCATCAGAGGTTGAGATACCTTCAATCTATCCCGTCGGTGAGGAGTTTGAAAAATCTGAGATAAAACATCGAAGAGGAAGAGACTATGGTGAAGAGCATCACATAAAAGGAAAGCCACAGGAGGTCATAGAATTATTTCGAACTGCTGATAAGTTTTGCAGGGAATTAGACCCAACTACGGTGCAAAGAAAATACCTTGCCAAGTATGTTAGCTATTTGCACGGCAAGGCTATCTTCTGCTGTGTGCATGTTCAGAAAAGTGGTCTTCGCATTTGGTTAAAGTTGAATTATTCGCGTCTAGAAAAGCCACCTGACTATGTCCGTGACGTTTCCAGCATAGGACACTGGGGGGTTGGTGACATTGAGATTGGAATAGATAGCCTTGAAAAATTATCGGCTGCCAGATCTCTTATACGACAATCTTTCCAGGAGAATAAATGACCACGTATAGTCCTGTTGCTTGATTCTTGGGTGATTAGTGTGTCATGAAATGGAGGAGTCACCTAACCCAGATGACGTACAAACCCAAAACTTCCTCTCATGCGTAGCAGAGACATTACGCGCCATGTGAGATTGTATTATATTTGTGAGCAATACGAGCCTTATCGGATCAAGGTTTCAGAAACTACCCAACATAGCTGGAAAGGATCAACGACTTGGGTAGCTCTTAGGCTTGCAAGTCATCCAAGCAATCGAACTCCTTACTGGCTTTGGTGACCTACTCGCCAGCGGAATGTCATATATCAATGGAGCTACGATAGGCTTTACCTTCTTGACTTGGCCAAGAACGCCAAATGCAAACTATGCGGAACTAAAAGGGATTTCTAAGGGCAAAGCAAGGAGGCAAACATGAAAAACTACGAGGACAAGAAGAATGCCTTGTTAGAACACTGCGACAAGACATTTCATCCCCACGTAGATGAGGTTTTAGTGAGACTACCCCACGCAGTGCGTAACCAAGTCTTAAACGACCCCGCACTCAAAATAATTTCATTTGATGGGGAAGAATATGGCGGCCTTTTTATTGACTTTGGGTCTCCCGTTAAGAAGTTGATTATCTTAAATGAGACTCTGTTAGACAAACCAGAGTTTTACATTGTGCACGTTATAGCCCACGAAATAGCCCATAAGATCCGCGGCGTAAGGGAGACAGAGTTGTATGAAATGGAAACGGAGAAGTTACTATGCAGCTGGGGGTTTGAGAGGGAATCGAAAGCCGTGCGCAATATAAAAGCCATTTCGGAAAGCGAAGGCCTCAGGATAGGCTATGAATGGGCAAACCAAAATGACTTAACTAATTTTCAGGAATTCTCAGACGAATGCAAAGACGGTCGCTTGAGTTCGGAAAGACTAGATGAATTACGCCGTGCGGCAGATATCTTCTCTATTTTGACCCAAATGGATCGTGTTGAGGATTTAATAACAATGCATGAGGATAGTTTTGAGAAAGGCATTGTGTGGGGCATTATGCACTGCCTATGGCAAAAGAAGGCAAAGGGGGTATTTTAGTTGGCGAAGAAGGTGGTGGCTACGGATTGTACAATTTAGCGTCTTGTTAATGATTGGGTAAATACTATCCTTCCTATCTATGGTAAGTTGCAGACTGTGAGCCAGACACTCAGTGTGTTATATTGCTATTGAAGTGGGTCTAAACCTCAAGTAGGTCCGATGTGCTAGTGGGGGAAGAACATATGGATAAAACCCGGATTGCACTGATTATTAGTGGCAGGTTTAAACAGAGTTTTTCTGATGTCCCTGGCGTCAAGGAGTTATTAAACTCTCGTGGTATGGTTGAATTGATTTCAAAACCACTGTTGACACAGGATACAGCCACACAGAGGCTTAGTCTCTGTTTCTTGGTTGAGGCGGAAAGGGATATTGCGAGTTGCAATGCTTTATATTCTAAAAAGTTATATCCTCACGCGGTCTACCATTTACAGCAAGCCGTTGAAAAGGCAACAAAAGGATATATGTTGGGATTTAACTGGCTGAGCGCACAAGAATTATAGTATCTTGCAAAACATAGTGCAATAACCTATCATAATCACATGATGAGAATAGAAATAACTAACAAAGAAGAAGTGCTAGAGAGGCTCAGAGGGGAGAAGGAAGCCGGAACCAAATTAAGGCTTATCCTCCTCAATTTGATAGGGAATCACAACATACGGGTGGAGAAAGCCTGTGAAATAACGGGCACACCGCTGCGTACGGCGTATGACTGGATAAGCAAATGGAACGAACATGGATACGACGAGATAAGGGACAGCTCAAAAGGTGGAGGGAGACCACCGAAACTAGGAGAGAAGGATATTTTGAAACTTGAGGAAAGCTTAAGGGAGCAGTCTTACTGGACGACTCAAGAAGCAAGGAGACTGGTGAACGATAAGTGGGGAATAGAGCTATCTCAATCTCAGGTCAGAAGGATACTAAGAGATAAGCTCGGGATGGGATTTTCCAAACCTTATGCTCTTGACTACCGCAGGCCTTCTAATGCGGAGGAAATTTTAGCGGGGAATCTGGATACGGTAATAAGCCTTCTAAAAGAAGGGGGTATAAAGGAAGAGGAGGTAGCCATAGGATTTTTGGACGAAACATCGCCCCAACTGACCGCGAATACGGTGAGGGTATGGAGCTTTGGTAAAGTGAAAATCCTCAAAAACACTGCCAAAATGAGGGCCAACACAATAGGATTCTATGCTATAAGGGGGAAAAGCGTCCATGATTTTCTGGAAGACTCTAGGGCAGAAAGTATAGCCAGATTCATGGAAAAGGTAAGACAGGGAAACTCAGGATACAAAGCCGTAATAGCGATAATGGACAACTTCAAATCCCATACCAGTTCTCTTGTGAGAGAGAGGGCAAAAGAACTAGGCTTATACATAGTTCATCTCCCTCCCTATTCTCCAGACCTCAATCCCATAGAGTTCATTTGGAAGAGTATAAAGAGGGTCGTCTCACTTTCCTTCGTCAGAGTTCTGGAAGATCTCAAGTGTATTATCTCAGAGA
>JALPXQ010000035.1 GCA_023271515.1 Dehalococcoidia bacterium
TCTCTCCATCAGGTTTACCCCAGGAGCGTCAATCATGGCATTTCCACACGGCATAGGGGGCGTTGGGATTGAAGGGTCTTGATAAAAGAATCGGGCTCCTCTATTCTGTTGAATGAAACAGCAACAGAAACAAAGGAGGAACCCGATGGCTGAGATCCAGATAGACCTCAAGCTCACTGTAAAGGTACCACAAGAAGGGATGAAAATCAACAATTTGTTATACCAGTTAAGGAAATTCATGCCGCAACTCTTTTTCGCGATACTACAAGCGATATTCTCTGCGGTAGAGGAAAAGGCGATTGCAGAGTTGAAAAAGGCATCTCCTCAGCGATATGTAAGAAATGGTCGGCAGACCAGACAGATACGGACTGCTTATGGATTATTTCGCTATCAGATGGCCAGGATCCGGGATAAAGAAACTCGGCACACGCTGACTCCACTACCTGGGGCCATAGGTCTAGCTCGTTATCGCCGTCATATGATAGAGACTGGTGAGGGAGGAATAGGGCTTGTTTGTCACTTATCGTATAGAAAGACGGTGAAGGAGGTGGACAGGCTTTTAGGGACGGATATGAGCAAAAGCACTCTTCACAGGCAGGTTCAGATATTTGCCCGGGATAGGTGTGATTGGCCAGATCTCAAGGAAAGTTCCCTACCGGTTCCTGATGGTTGATGGGACCAAGGTGCGCTTACAGGAAGTGGATCAGAAAGGTCATGGCAAGAAGGTGGAGATGCGCTGGGCCTTAGCCTCCCTGGAGGAGAAGGGTAAATTTGATCTCGTGGGCATATGGATTGGCAAGTCATGGCAAAAGATACGCCAGGATTTGAATCAGCGATTGAATTACTCCAACCTGGAGGTGCTTTTCTCTGATGGTGGTCCTGGAATAGAAGAGAATCTGCTTGCTCCGGGAATGCGTCATCAGAGGTGCTTATGGCATGGGAAGCGAGACTTTCCATATATCCTCTATCTTGATAAGTTAAAGAAACCACAGCAAAAAGAGTTCAAGGAGAAACTCAAGTCCATCCCAGCGATGAACCTCAGGCGGTCTGACTTAGAACAACTGACCCCGGAAGATCTCCCCAGGGTGAAAGAACTGGCCCAGAAGACAAAACAAGGCTTTAAAGAGCTGCTTGATGCTCTCCCGGAAGAGAAGTATCCGGCAGCCAGGGCATATATCCAGAATCTTTCCCAAAGTGTTACCACCTTCTTTGAGTTCTGGTTTGCTAATAAACTCTGGATTCCGTTGAATACCAATGCTGCTAAAGAGCTGCTTCAGCCAGGTAAAGAATCGAATCTGGGCTGTTGGCAAACGGTGGGGCGAGCCCGGGCTTACCAACTGGTTGAAAGTCGTCGTGAACAAGGTTTTCTTCCCTCTCAATTGGAATCAATTATGGGCGGAATATCTCCACATAGATTCAAATCTCCAGATCAATCTGACTGAGGTCAAATATCAATGGCTATAGCTCCATCATACAACTTTGGGACAAGCTCTAATGATAAATTGGGCGCTGCCCAAATGAGAGTCGAACTTACTTCAAAAAAACTACATGGTAGCTTCGCAGTCAAGATCGAGGAGATCAGCGGGCAGGATCTACTTTCCTGTTATCAATGTGGCAAATGCTCTGCTGGTTGTCCCATGTCCTTTGCCATGGATATTCTCCCCAATCAAACGGCTGGCGCAACTGGGAATGGAGGCGGAGATAGCCGAGTCGAAGGCGATCTGGCTCTGTGCCAGCTGTATTACCTGTGCGGCGCGCTGCCCCCGTGGCTGTGACCTTTCGAGGGTGATGGAGGCCCTGAGGCTCCTGACGCTGCGGAAAAACGTGGACGCGGTTGAACCATCCCGGATCCCAAAGGAAACCCTTGCCGATCTCCCGCAAATAGCACTGGTGAGCTGCTTGCGAAAATTCACCGCTTAATCGCGGCGCACAGGCAAATAGATGATGAACTTGAGCTACTACCCCGGGTGCACCCTCAAAACCAAGGCCAGGAATTTCGAGGACTCTGCCATCGCCTCCATGGCGGTGCTGGGGATCGACCTGGTAGAGCTTCCCCCGCTGGAATTGTTGCGGTGCATCCTACTGTTTGGCCGAGGATGACCTGATACACTAGGTAGCACCGGTTCGTGACCTCATCCGGGTGAAAGAGCAGAGCATCAGAGGGATTCTCCCCCTGATGATCTTGCAACCAACCGCTCAAGCCCCTGCCTCATATCGCTTCAGCGGGCTCGCCAATCGAGTTTCAGAGGCATAAGTACCAAGACCACAAGTGTAAATGCCACGAGAATAAGCAAATCCAGCCAAAACTGGCCATACATCCTGCCGGCTATAGCGGCGCGCAGTGTCTCGGCAATATAAGTGGTAGGAATAAACCGTGCTACCACCTGCAATGGACCCGGCAGATGCTCAAGCGGGAAGAATACCGGAGCCAGGAAGATGAAGAAGGGGCTCACCACCTGAGTCGCTATGCCTGCGATCTCACCTGTTGGGCTCCAAAACCCGATAAAGGCCCCTATCCCGGCCATGGTAATTCCACCCAGTATTAGTATGAGCAATGCCACCGGTGGAAGCCACAAATCAAGAGCGATCCCTCCTATCAGCAACATAATGAGAAGTGACGGGACAGCAAGGATAAAGCCGCGCGAGGTCAGCGCAGCGACAAAGATCGCCTTGGAGATGGGAAGAGCGGCATAATACTCGAATGCATTCTGATATCTCAGACGTCCAATGAGTTGGCCCAGCGTGAGCATCATTCCGAAACTGATATTTGAGACAAGCGAACCAACGAAGATAAATTGGAGCCTTTCCGGTCCCACGTCGCCGACGAACAACACGAGAAAGCCCATAAGAAATAAGGCAAGGAATGTGTTTGGGACAAGATACCAAAACCACATTGTCCTTAAGTCGAAGAGTTGACTCTTAAGGAGCCACCCAAAATCGCGGATATTCTTTGAGAGATTAAGCCCTTTAGCTTGCTCCATTACCTCGTTCATCATTACCCTCCCATCTCTTGCCGGTTAATTTGATGTAGACATCTTCAAAGGTCGGCGTGATCAAGCGAAAGTCGTCCAGAGTCTCAAAGCCCAACCGTTCAATTACAGTTGAAAAGAGAGCGGAAGCCTCCCCTTTTGAGCTGGTGATCTGCCAGACGGCCGGTCGCAGCCTAATGCTATCTGGAATTGCTGCCAGGAAATCCTGTGCTTGCTCTTCCTGGCCAGAGCGCAGGCGCACTTCCAAACGGACGGTGTCCTCGACCAGGCGCTTCAACTGACCCGGCGTTCCCATGGCCTGCAGCTTGCCGAGATCAATGATTGTTACCCTTTGCACTACCCATTCTGCTTCCAGAACGTTATGTGTGACCAGGATTATCGTTGTTCCACGCTGACCATTAAGTTCATGAAGATAATCCCACACGAGCCTGCGTCGCACGGGATCTAGCTCATTGGTGGGTTCATCGAGTATCAGTAGCCGCGAATAGTTCATAAATGTAGAAAGCAAAGCGGCAAGCCTCCTCTCACCCCCGCTCAGCTTACCCACCAGTCGGTCTGCCAGCTCCTTTACATCGAACCGTTCAATAAGACCATCGGCCTGTTTTTGTGCCTCTGCCTTTGACTGACCTCGGAGCCGCCCGGTAATGTAGAGGGCTTCACGAAACTTGTGTGAGTTCAAGCCCACAACTATCTGGTTGTAGTAACCTACGTAGTGGGGAACCACCGCTGGCTTTGCCACTACATCGTGGCCGAAGAGAAAGATGCTGCCGCTCGTGGGGCGAAGGAGCCCTGCCATCTGGCGCACAAGGGTTGTTTTCCCCGCTCCGTTGGGCCCAAAGACCCCGAATATCTCTCCTTGAGCAATCTCAAGGTCTATTTTGTCGTTAGCCATCGGGCCTTTCGCATATACTTTGGTAAGCTGCTCTACCCTATAAGCTTTTTGCATCGTTACTCTCTCCTTGTGTCTTTTAGGCAAGCGACCCCGGCACTCTGCTGGAGTTCTTCGTGGAAGAGCCTCGGCTCATCCACGATACATGGTAACAAGAGACGCAGCCACAAACAGGGGTTGCAACAACAATTTGCTTTGGTGGCTCTGCACCTGGATTGAGAACGGCTTGGAGCAGCGCAAGTGACGAGTTTGAGCCGTTCAACATTAAACAAATCGCAGTGCGCTCGCAATCTCAAGCTTAGCCGCCCGGTAGGCAGGATAGATGGCGGAGATCGTTGTCGCCACCAGGGCAAGAAGAAACGGCGCCCAGGCTACATCCAATCCTAATGCGATGCCGAGGGGCACCGGCTGGCCGCCCGGCCCGGGATAGGTGATGCCGGCGACGTTGATAAGAGACCCGATTCCCCATCCCAGGGCCACTCCCAGAAGGCCGCTGAAGAGGCCAAGAAGCACACCCTCGCTCAAGAACATCCCGAAGACCTGATGGCGCCTGGTCCCGATTGCCCGAACAGTGCCCACCTCGCGAATCCGCTCAAAGAAGGCCATGGTCAGCGCCCCAAGGACGCTAAAGAATACTAACACAAAGATCACCAGACCAATAAATCCGAAAATAAGATTCAAAAACAGCACCAACTGATGGTGGAAATCTGCCAGCTCCTGCCAGGTTTTAACCCTAAGGCCTGCCAGGTCGTTCTCCTCCAGGGCCCTTTGCACCCTCAGGGCGACCTCCTCGGTGGCACCGTGGTCGGCGAGCTTGACGGCGATCGTGCTGATACGGTCTGTTCCACGCATCATCTGGTTAAAGGAGACAGGGGCGATCACCATGTTGCCCCCAAGACCGGGCACGTGGTAGATCCCGGCGACTTCCGCATTGGCGGCATGATAGAGTCCGTCTACGGTTCTTGCCTTCACCACCAGGTTATCACCGGGTTGAAGGCCCAGTTCCCTTGCCAGGTCTTGTGTAATGAGCATTGCTCCCAGATCACCATCTTTCAGCGGGCGGCCCTCCTTGATCTCTGGGAGAGGGACGGGATTACCCGGTTCTGCTCCGATAGCAAGGAAGGTCGTTGTGCCCTTCTCTTCTGTTCCGAGAAGGCCCATTAGGCTAAGCCCAGTGGTGTAGGAGACCACCTGGGGATCCTCAGCTAATATCTCCCTAACCCCGGCAAGGACCTCAGGGGCGATGAGATAATCGTATCCGTAACGCTCCCCGTCCCAGAAAGCTTCTGTTGCGATCCGAAGGTGCCATACCTGACGGATGGCGCTTTCCCTGGCCATGGCAGCGACGTCCACACCGTAGCCACGGAAAAGAAATAGGGCCGCTATTCCAAAAGCGATGAGTAAAAGGCTCAAGATTGTCCTCCGCCGGTTGCGAAGGAGATTTCGTAATGCCAGCTTAATCACAAGCACGGGTTTCACCCCCTCATTCAGAGTCGTCTATTCCTGGTATATTGGCTCATACCTTCCTTAAACAAATCGCAGTGCGCTCGCTATCTCAAGCTTAGCCGCCCGGTAGGCAGGATAGATGGCGGAGATCGTTGTCGCCACCAGGGCAACGAGAAACGGCGCCCAGGCTACGTCCAATCCTAATGCGATCCGGAAGGGCAGCTTCTCGCCGGCTATGGGGAGTATGTAGGTGAGCCCGGCGACGTTGATGAGAGACCCGATTCCCCATCCCAGGGCCACTCCCAGAAGGCCGCTGAAGAGGCCAAGAAGCACACCCTCGCTCAAGAACATCCCGAAGACCTGATGGCGCCTGGTCCCGATTGCCCGAACAGTGCCCACCTCGCGAATGCGCTCAAAGAAGGCCATGGTCAGCGCCTCAAGGACGCTGAAGAGTACCAACAGGAAGATCACCAGCCCGATAAATCCGAAGACGCTATTTAGAAACAGCGCCAGCAGATGGTGGAACCACGCCAGATCCTCCCAGGTCCTGACCCTAAGGCCTGCCAGGTCGTTCCCCTCCAGGGCCCTTTGCACCCTCAGGGCGACTTCTTCTGTGGCACCGTGGTCGTCGAGCTTGACCACGATCCTCCCAATACGATCTGTTTCCCGCATCATCTGGTTAAAGGAGATAGGGGTGATCACTGTCGTGCCTTCGATTTCTCCCGGGCGGGAGATCCCTGCGACCTTGACGTTGCCACTCTTAAAATCCCCATGGACGGTCCTTGCAGTCACCATCAGGTAGTCACCGACTTCAATCTCCAGTGCCCGGGCAAGCCCGGGTGAAATGAGCACCGCTTCCAGATCCGCTTGCTCAAGCCGGCGGCCCTCCTTGACCTCCACGTCAGGAACGGGGTTTCCCGGTTGTATTCCGATGGCCACGACGGGTATGCTTCTCTCCTCCGTTGCGATAAGGCCCTCCAGCCCAAGGTTAGTGCTGTAGGAGATCACTTGGGGCTCCTCAGCCAGAACCTCCTTTACCCCGGCAAGTAACTCAGGAGAGATGAGATAATCGTATCCATAACGGCCCCCTTCCCAGTAAGCCTCTGTTGCGATCTGAAAGTGACCATGTCGCTCGATGGCGCTATCCTTGACCGCGGTTATGACATCCACATTGTAGCCGCGGAAAAGAAATAGCGCCGCTGTTCCCAAAGCGATCAACGATAGGCTCAAGATCGTCCTCCGCCGATTGCGGAAGAGGTTGCGTAAGGCCAGCTTAATCACAAGCACGGGTTTCCACCCCCTCATTCAGCAGTCGTCCATCGCGGATATGGACGCTCCTCCTGGCGTATCGGCTCACTACTGGATCGTGGGTGACCACGATGAAGGTCACCTTCTGCTCCTTGTTGAGCCGGGCCACGAGCTTCATAATCTCATCCCCTGTCTCGGAATCGAGGTTGGCCGACGGCTCATCGGCAAGCACCAGTCTGGGCTCGGTAACCAGGGCACGGGCGATCGCCACCCGCTGATGCTGCCCCCCGGAGAGGTCATTTGGCCTCCGCCTGGCAAGCTCCCCAAGGCCGACCTCCCCCAGCATGTCCATGACCCGGCGCTGTCGCTCCTTGCGGCTTGCTCCCAACAATAGAAGTGGATACTCTACGTTCTCGTAGACCGAGAGAACCGGGATTAAGGCAAAGCTCTGGAAGATGAACCCGATCTTATGGTTGCGCAGCTCGGCCAGCCTTCCATCAGAGAGCTTTGAAAGGGCCTTGCCTTCCAGGAAGACATCTCCCGAGGTGGGCCTGGCGATGGCGCCGATCAGGTTCAGGAGGGTAGTCTTGCCGCTCCCTGAGGGGCCGCTGATTACCAGCAGATCGCCCTGGGGAACCTCCAGGTTCACTCCTCTTAAGGCGTGAACCACTATCTTGCCGAGACTGTAATCCTTGCTTAAATTCTCTATCTTAAGTAGCGGTTGTTGAAAATCTTTACTCACCTGAACCTCCTCATTATGTATTCTGCTCTCCTTCTATCTCTTTGTCAAGATCATCACCGGGATTCTCCCCCTGAAACCCGCTAGACCAGTTGTGTCCTGTGCTCGTAAAGGAGCTTCGCCCCTTTACGAAGCATAGGAATCTTTGAAATTCCTATGCCTCGAGGTGTGAAGGAATCCTTTCCTTCACTGGCTACAGAGGGAAAAGATTCCCACTATCTTTGCACTTTATATCTAGCAGTAACCCGCTGAGAGGGGCAAAACCGTATCTGGCTGAGGGAAAAGTGCAAACATAGTGGATTCCCTCTGTCCTCAAAATTTTTCCTGTAATTTTCTCGAAAAAATCTCACGAATAGGCGGTTACCCTGAGTTTAAGCTATCCCCCTGCCTTCCGCAGAAAGAAATCCGGTCGGGACGGATCCCATCTACCCACCAGCCGGTCGTAGGCCGGATGGGGAAAGGTCTTCTTGAACATGCGATAGTAGTACAGTTCCTCCACCGAAGATAGCCTCGGATTACCCTCTATACTATTGTGTTGCGCAAGCTCGTCTTCAGAGATATGCCTTTCCGCCTGTGCACGCATGATCCAGGCCACACCGGAACCCTGAGCAAAGAACCGTTTTGTCTGATAGATGATATGGTCGGGTAGGCAACCCTCAAACGCCTGGCGCAGAATCCACTTCCCAACCTGTTCCGGACCGTGAATCTTACAGTCCAGCGGGATCTTCATGCAGAAATCGATAACCCTTGCATCGAGGAAAGGCGTGCGGCTCTCCATAGAATTTGCGGCGTTCAATCTATCCAGCCTTTGCAGCGCCGTGTTGTGCGCAACATTAATGAGCTGATCGACTATACTGCCGACCTCCTCTTTGTTCTTTCCCTGCCTGAACTGACCGTCATACCCGGCAAAGAACTCGTCCGCTCCCTCTCCGGTGAGAACGCACCGGGTATGCCGACGGACGAACCGCCCGGCCAGGAAATTGGCGATTGCACCGTGCACGCAGCTTTCCTCGTACATCTCCTGGTGATGGATCGCCAGAGGCAGTATCTCACTGATCTCCCTTTCACCGAACATCAACACCTGATGCTTGATGCCCAGGTAGGCAGTTACATCTTTGGCCAGCGGGAGGTCTTCTCCTCCATCCATGCTCACCGTAAAGCATTCAATATCCGGCTTTATCTGATGCGCCATATAGGTGATCAGGCTGCTGTCCAGTCCTCCACTCAGGAGAATCCCCCCCACAGCGTTGTCTTTCATCCTCTTCTCAACTGCCTCTATCATGAGTTGCTTTACTACTTTCCTGGCCTGCTCATAGTCCTCGAATTCAGGGGTCTCGACAGCCTGGCAGGCATACCTCTGGAAGCCGAGTTCCCGGGAGTAGATATACCCAGGAGGGAACTCCTTGACATCATCAGCGATACCCACCAGGGCCTTCGCCTCAGAGGCAAAGACCAGGCTTCCGGCGTCGTTATGCCCATAATAAAGGGGCTTTACGCCAACATGATCTCGGGCCAGTATCATCTTGCCCTCATCCGATATGGCACAGGCAAAATCGCCATAGATTCTACCGGCAAACTGAGTGCCATACCTGTCGTAGAGAGACAGGATGGCCTCAGCGTCGGTCATATTTCCCTTCTCCGGATTGTAAACACGCCCGTCCAGAACGACCGCTCTGCGGCCATCGAACGCATGGTGTGAACCATCCTTACAACCCGCCCCCACATTCAACTCACAGCATCCCACATTTACTCCTTGCTCCCGGTTTATCCAGGTCCCGTCCGGACCCCTGTACTTGATCGTCTCAAGCATGCCTCCCAACTCAGCACCGTCAACGCCTTGAATTCCTGCAATTCCCGCCACTGTTACTCTCCTTTCAGCAATATCGTATTACTTGGGCTACGTTCTCGCTGCCTGGAAGGCATCGAGCTTCTTAATGGCCTGAAAACCGTCCTCGCAGTAGGCATCGGCTCCTATTTCATCGGCATACTCATCAGAGACTGCCGTGCCGCCAATGAGGACTTTCACCTTATCTCTGAGACCGTTCTCTTTCAGCGCCTCGATTATCTCTCCCATAACTACCCTCGTAGTAGTTAGGAGAGCAGAAAGCCCGAGATAGTCGGGTTTGCCTTCTCTGACTGCCTCTACAATCTTCTCCGTGGCCACATCTATCCCGAGGTCGTTCACCTCATATCCGGCGCCCTTAAGCAGGATAGCGACGATATTCTTGCCGATATCATGAATATCCCCTTTTACCGTGACTATCATGAATTTCCCCCTCGTTTCCACGTTCGAGGCCTCGAGATGCGGCTTCAGAATATCCATGGCCCTGCCCACTGCTTCGGCAGAGGCCAACATGTCCGGGATGAAGTATTTCTTTGCGGCAAATTTCTCGCCCACAATCTGCATTCCGGCAGTCAGACCGTGCATGATTATCTCATCCGCAGGGATACCCTTCTCAATCGCCGACTGCGTAAGCTCCAGGACACCGGGGGTCCCGTCCAGACTCTCATCCACCCCCTCATCCTCAATGGTCTTCCTCCCCTGAATAACGTTCTCCTTCAGCAGGGCAATGATCTCTTCACTCATCACATCATCCTTCCGTTTTGTATTCTCAGCCTTCAGTCTTTAGCCCATCAACCTGACGCCTCAGAAGTCCGGGAATCTCCTCGAATATCCTGGCAGTGGTCGCCCGGTCTATATGATCAACAGGCTTGGCAAGAAGCTCCTGCATTCTCTTGTGAGCCAGGGCGAACACATTGTCTCCTTCTCCATCTCCCTCAAAGGGATAAGGGGGTGATATCTGCCGGCTGCGCATCGCCCTGCGAATGTAGCTGATATAGAGCTTCTGTGGCGTCGCCATGACCTCTCTTATCTGCTTCAATGACTCGGCGATCTCCGTCTCGTCGATCCGTGCCGGCCTGAGGAAGAACTTGATCATCTGGAAGTGGGCGTCGTCCAGGACGGCCTGGGTCAGACAGAACACGGAGTTGCACTCGAGGAGACCGTAGGCACAGTGCAGGTACTGCGGCCCGCTCAGAGTGACCAGTATATCGGAGAACAACCTCTCTACTGATGACTGCGTTCCCGGCGTCCTGGGATCGCAGACACCGGAGGTGGAGTAGTTAGGTATCTTGTAGTACCGTGCCATTTGCGAGCAGTCGACGTTGTACTGGCTGGTTTCAACGGCGCCGTAAGAATCGTCAAGGTTATCCATCCGCGCTCTTACGGGGACGCTTCCGTAGAGTACCGGGGTGCCCTTATTGACCAGTTGGCCCAACGTTATGCCGGCCAGGATCTCGGCATTTATCTGAGCCATAATGCCTGCTTCCTTCATAGGGGCAGTGGTTCCAGCCTGCGGTGAGGAGGAGACTACTACGGGCAATCCTCGCTTGCACACCTCTATAAAGGTGTCCGTAGTGTCCTCGACGAATTGGAGAGGGCTCTTGACCAGACAGGTGATGAAGGAAATGATGGGATTTTGCTTAAGTTCCTCTTCACCACCGGCTATTATCCTCGCCATATTCACCACGTTGTCCAGTTGGCTCAGGCTGGTCAGCCCCGACATAACGTGCTTGGTGGTGTTATTGAGGGAGGCGAAGAATTTATTGACATCCTTGTTATCTTCGGTGATGTCTTTGTCCTGGATATTTACGGTGCGGATGTAGCCATCCAGGGTCTCCAGATGCTCACAGACGTGTGCCGACTGGCAGAGGTCGGCAACCGTCCCACGCCGCGGACGAAATTCGGGCACCTGGATCTCGATTTTAGGATCCGACTTCTTCACATAGGTTGGGAATTCAACGTCCAGCCAGATATTGGTTTCGGAGCCGGTAACAAAATATACTCTGGGCTCTTCGCCATTCAATATCAAGGCATTGTCCGGGTTCCTGGCACCCAACTTCACGATCCTGGGTGCGCTGTCGAGAGCATGGAGAACGAGTTTCTCTGGAATTTTCACCAACCACGTTGGATGATCGCCGGAGGAGACCGGTGTAACCTCTGCCCCATTGCTGGCGAATATCTCTGCCGCCCGGCGATTAAAAGAAATCAACCCAGGGTCGGTCAATATCTGCATCGAGGCATGATGAATCTGCCGGACCTGCTCCTTGGTCATTCTCTCATAGGGGTTATGAACTAAGATTCCTTCTCTAGGCAATCTTCTCCTCCTAACCTGGACGAGCCAGAACCAACAGGTTTGCAATGGCCTGGTATTTATTTCACCGCGGAGCACACAGAGGACGCAGAGAAGATAAATTATCAAGAAATCTCAGCGATCTCGGCGGTCTCGGCGGTGAATCGTTATTCTTTTGCCATTTTGCGCAAGACTTCAGTTTTTAGAGCCTGAAAGGGCCAAAAGGGGTGCGGTGTGGCCCTTATCCTTCAGCCTTTTGCCTTATCAGAAGCCAGGGATTCCACCGCTCTCACCGCATCAAACCCATCCGCTCCATAGCCATCAGCACCTATGCTCCTGGCAAATTCCTCTGAGACCGGCGCTCCGCCGACGATGACCTTCACCTGGTCCCTGATTCCACTATCCGTAAGGGCCTGGATAACGTCCTTCATCTGCATCATGGTACTGGTGAGCAAAGCAGATAGACCCAGGTATTGAGGGCGCTCTTCCTTGACAGCATCCACAATAGTCTGGGGATCGATGTCGTTTCCCAGGTCCTTGACCGCATAACCGGCTCCTCGAAGTAGTATCGAAACGATGTTCTTCCCGATATCATGGAGGTCGCCTTTGACCGTGGCCATGATTATCTTGCCCTTCGCCTCAATACCGTTCTCGGCAAGGTGGGGTTCCAGTATCTCCATAGCTGCCCCCACCGCTTCCGCGGAGGCCAGCATGTCCGGGATATAATATTCCTCGGCCTCAAATTTCTGCCCCACCGTCTCCATACCTTCAGTGAGGCCTGTTTTAATAATGTCCGAAAGGCCGATGCCCTGCTCGATGGCCTCCCCGATTAATTCGGTCACCCCGGGCTTGCCTGCCATCCCCTCCTCCAGGCCTTCATCATCCTGGGTAACCCTGCCTTGAATGACGTTTTCTTTAATCAAGTCAATTATGTCTTCTGTCATACTCAACTCCTATATGCGCTAGTCAACCAGCATTCCCTTCCGGTGAGCCCGAATGTATCCTCTACGCGAAGGGTCCTTACCCGTAAGCATCTCGGCCACCTTAACAAAGGTCATCATCTTGGCATCCAGCGGATCCAGGATCACCGCATCGAGCCCGGCATAGGCTGCCATCAACAGGAAAGCTCTGTTTATCAGCTTTCTCCGGGGCAGTCCAAAGGAAATATTGCTCAGCCCCATCACTGTCATGGCCTCCGGATAGCGGGACTTAATCGCCTCGATCGTCTTCAGGGTGACCATCCCCTGGCCCGCATCCACCGAAATCGGAAGCACCAGGGGATCGAAGAGAACCTGCCCCTCCCCCAGCCCCAGCCTGGTCAGATGTGCCATTATCTGCCCACAAG
>JALPXQ010000036.1 GCA_023271515.1 Dehalococcoidia bacterium
TCAGCGCCTGATACACCGTTTCGACCTGTCTTCTGGTTTGCTCAAGTGAACCATCGTTCTGAATAACGAAATCCGCCCGTTTGACCTTCTCTGAAAGCGGCATTTGGGCTCTTATCCTTCTTTCTGCTTCCTCCGGGTTAAGTCCCCGGTCGATCAATCGTCTCATCTGGTTTTCCTCGGCGGCATAGACAACCACCACCTTGTCAACAAGCGCCTGGTAGCCCGTTTCCAGCAAGAGAGGGGTATCCTTGACAACGATCGCTCCTGGATCGATCTTCCTTATCTCTTCCAGCCTCCTCTTGCCTTCTTCAAATACTGCAGGGTGGACTATCTTATTCAGCTTCTCCAGCTTTGCAGGATCATTGAAGACCGTTTCGGCCAGCCTCTGCCGGTTGAGGGTCAAATCCTCGTTCAGAACCTCGGTGCCGAAATGCTCGACTATTCCCTTCCAGGCTTTGAGATGAGGTCGAACCACCTCCCGGGCGAGCACGTCAAAATCGATCAGGCAGGCACCCAGTTCCCTGAAGATGCCGGCAACGGTGCTCTTCCCTGAGGCAATGCTTCCGGTGAGACCCACGATTATCACTACGGCATCCTATCGGCAAGATCGCCGACAACCCGGCAGGGAATCCCTCTGAGATTCAGCGAACCAAACGCCGGGTCGTAAGGCGGAGCGCTATCGGTGATGATGTTTATGTTGGACTTGCGCCAGTCGAAAAGCTCCGAGGCACCCTTCTCGGGAAACCACCAGCCATAGGAGGCGACCACCACCCGGGGATCAAGGGCTTCATCTAATAACAGCTTCTGTTTGATTTTGCCCTTCGGGGTCTCTATGAAAACCCAACTGCCTTCCTCAACTCCCAGCCTACGGGCGGTTGCCGGATTCAACTCCACCACCGGATCGGGGGTCATTTCTCGCAGTCTGGCTATATTTCTGTGTGCTGAGTGGGAGAAGTGGCGTTCCTTTGCATTGGTGAGCAGGAGGGGGTATTCTTCCCCCTCGAGGTATCTCCTCTCTTTCAAGTCCTCGAAGGTCAGCCCGCTGGGCTCTAGTATGAAATCCAGAGCCTCTCGCTCATCGGCCCAGAAATGGTCCTCAAGGCCGAGTTTGCTGCCGAGCTGGTTTATTATCTTTATGTCAGGCCAGCACTCGCCCGGCGGCTCCACGATCTTGGGATAGGCCAGGATGATTCCCCCGGCAGCGGGGTAAGGACCTATCTCATCGGACTCGCCGATAGAAGCTACAGGAAGGACAACGTCAGCCAGTGAAGCGGTAGGAGTCATGAAGAGATCAGCGACCACCATGAGCTCCAGCTTCATCAGGGCCTGGTAGGTTCGGGCAGCATCGGGATAGCTAAGAAGAGGATTGGTCCCGAAGAGCAGCGCTGCTTTGACCGGGTAAGGTTGTTCATCCAGGATGGCCTTCACCAACGACTGCCTCGCTATGAACGCCGACCTGGCGGCCAACTTGAACTCGCTGCCCGCCATCCTCTCGGGCTTGCGGGGGAATTGCCTTAGCAGCATGAACTGCCCTGACCTGCTGAGGGGAACCGGGGTCGTCAGTATCTCTCCGCCGGCTACGTCCAGATTGCCGGTGAGGGCACGCAGGATACAGATGGCCCGGCAGGTCTGAAAGCTCTTTTCCGTGTGGTCCAGGGCATTGCCCCACTCAATGGTGGCCGGCCTGGTTTCGGCGTACAGTCTCGCCACTTCTCTAATCCTCTCCTGAGGAATCCAGGTTACCTCTTCGACATCCTTCAGGCAATAGGTCTCGACATGCTCTGCCAATCTGTCAAAGCCGACCATCCAGGACGACACAAAGCCCTCATCATATAGTTGCTCCTCAATGATCACCTTAATCATTCCCAGGGCCAGGATGCCATCGCTGCCCGGTCGAGGCTTTAGCCAGACGTCGGCCCGGGATGCCGGCGTTGTCTTCCGAGGGTCGATTACAATCAGTTCCAGTTGCCATTACCCCTGGCTCCCTTCCTCCGCAGAGGGTAAAGGAGGCGATCGGGATGATTCAGAATCTCCGGCAGTGCCCGCCCCCTGGCGCAGGCGCTGTCTCTGCCCCTGGGAGCATCCTTATCTGCGGCCACGGCGATGATTCTACCGTCCTCAATGGTAACCAGCAGGCTGCACCGCCCAAAGCACATGCGGCAGAATGTTCTGGCAGTCAATTCTCGCATCGAGTATCCCTCTACACTCTATCATAGACGTCAACGAGGGAAAAATCAACATTTGTGTGCCAGGGGAAGCCACGATTGTCTCCGCTAGAATTGCAATATGGCAGTAACCAATGTAGTATCTATAGGGGTCTTCAATAAGTTTGGCGAGCCGGCGGCAAAACTGCTATAATTAACAAGAGGGCCATGATGGATCACGATGCCGAGATCGAATACGCGCTGAGGCATACCGAGTTGGTGAGGCCACCGGAGCAGAGGCTGAATACCTTTGGTGTCACTAAGGTGCACTACTATCTGCTCGCCGAACCGATGGACAGCGTGAACGAGACCAGAATCCGGGAGGGCAGGGTAATCGCCGAGAGACCCAGGATAGTTACGCCCAGTTACCTCCTTAACGTCTTCGAGGGGTTCGGCGATCATGCCAGGAAGCAAGCGGAGGCTCTCCTCGCCAGATATGGCTTCGACCCCAATATACTCGAATATAAATACAGGAATGAGATGGGCAACACCTGGACTCTCTCGGAGAACATAAGCCAGGTGATCCTCAAGATAAATGAGAAAATAGACGATGAGAGTGATCCTCTGGCGGCGATTCTGAAAGGCCCCGATGATGCCTGGCAGATATCTCTGATGATGTTCATCATGAGTGTGACGAGATCATCCGTATCTAAGAATATCGCTGAGCTGGATAGCAGAGGTCTGTTCGAAAGGCAATACGGAATCCCCAAATTTGTGAGGGACGAAATCGACGATCTGTTCAGGGCAGCATCCAAAGATCGCTCCAGCATCAAGGAACTGGGGTCTAAGCTCCAGAGCTATGGGGTCTTTGAACAGTATCAGGATAGGTTCTTCACGCTCTTGAGGAGAAGGTGAATGGAGGTGCATAGTGAAAGAGCAGGTTATTGCCGAACTACACGTTGTCCCCTTAGGCACAGAGACTGCCAGCTTGAGTCACTACGTCGCCGCCTGTCTCAATGTTCTTAAAGAGGCTGAAGACATAACCTACCGGTTGACCGCCATGGGGACGATTGTCCAGGGACCTCTGGACAGGATACTTGAGCTGGCGCGGGAGATGCACGAGGTGCCGTTTACGATGGGAGTGAAACGAGTGGCGACCACCATCTACATCGATGATCGCCGCGATAAACTGATAAGCATCGAGGGGAAGATTAAAGCGGTGCTGGACAAGAACCCTTAAACGGGATAGTCTGGGTTCATAATGTGTACCTCTGAGGAGAAACTGGTAACCCTGAAAAGGACGTTAGTGGAAATGGGGAGCGCCCTTGTTGCCTACTCAGGGGGTGTGGACAGCACCTTCTTGCTGAAGGTGGCCCAGGAGATGCTGCGGGATAGGGTGATAGCGGTAACGGCGACCTCCGAGACCTATTCTTCTCATGAACTGAAATCCGCCCTGAGCATGGCCCAGGAGCTGGGAGTGAAGCATATTCTGATTCATACCGAAGAATTGACCAACCATGATTTTGCTGGCAATCCAAAGGAACGCTGTTATTTTTGCAAGAGAGAGCTGATTTCTAAGTTGAACGATATAGCCGGAGAGCACAATCTAAGTTATGTTCTGGACGGCTCCAACTATGACGATCTGGCTGATTATCGGCCGGGCATGAAGGCTGTACGTGAGCTCGGCGCCCGCAGCCCGCTTAAGGAATCGGGCCTGACTAAGAACGATATTCGATCGCTTTCCAGGCAGATGAACTTACCCACCTGGAATAAGCCATCCCTTGCCTGCTTAGCTTCAAGGATTCCCTACGGTGACCGGATAACTAAAGAGAAGCTGATGATGATCGACCAGGCGGAGGCATTCTTGCGCGATCTGGGGATAGGGCAGTTAAGGGTGAGACACCACGAAACCATCGCCCGAATCGAGGTGCTGCCGGAGGATATTCCCCTCTTCCTTCAGCCGGACCTGAGAGAGAAGATAAATGCCAGGTTCAGGGAGATAGGATATAGCTTTATAACTCTTGATTTACAGGGCTACCGCATGGGAAGCATGAACGAGCCGGATGATCTGAAGGGAGAGCAGCTTGAAGATCGCTTATTTTGACTGCTTTTCGGGTATCAGCGGAGACATGGTGCTGGGGGCGCTGGTCGATCTGGGTGTGGGGGTTCGGGAGTTGAGTTCCGAACTCGATAAGTTGCGTCTCTCAGTGCCTTATGAACTCAAGGCCAAGAAAGTAGAGAAACATGGTATTTGCGGCACCAAGATTGATGTTGCTCTGCACCAGAAGGATGAGGCACGTAAGCTGGTAGATATCCTGAGGATAATCGAGGGGAGTGCGTTAGCCGAGGAGATTAAAGGGCCGGCGAGAAAGATATTTGTTAGATTGGCCGAAGCGGAAGCCAGGATACATCAAGAGGACCTCAACGAGGTGCATTTCCACGAACTGGGCGGACTGGATGCTATTATTGACATCGTTGGTGCGGTTGCTGGCATGAAGCTGTTGGGTATCGATGCTATTTATGGATCGCCGTTGCGCCTCGGTCATGGCTTCGTAAAGTGTCGCCATGGTAGGCTTCCGATTCCTGCCCCGGCCACTCTGGAGCTGACAAAAGGGGTACCCGTTTACGGGGGGGACGTCGATGCGGAGCTGGTCACGCCCACCGGGGCGGCGATCATCACCACACTGGCCCGGGGCTTTGGCGAATTGCCCCAAATGAAGATCGAGAAGATAGGCTACGGGGCAGGCAAGCAGAATCTCCCTATCCCCAACCTGGTGAGGGTTCTCATCGGGGAGCGAGGAAGCCACAGAGTTCACAGAGAGCTCCGAGGAAATGAAATCTGTGATCTCGGTGTGCTCTGTGGTTATGACGAGGATACCGTTACGGTTGTAGAAACCAATATCGACGATATGAACCCCGAGTTTTATGAATATATTATGTCCAGACTATTTGAGAGCGGTGCGGTTGATGTTTACCTGACCCCAACCCAGATGAAACAGGTAAGGCCGGCTACCTTGCTTTCCGCTGTCGTGTCTGCGGAAAACCTGCGCCCTGTCCTGGAGGTAATCTTCAGGGAAACTACCACCCTGGGGGTAAGAACCTACCAGACAAAAAGATATAAATTGGCAAGAGAAGAGATAGTGGTGGAGACAGAATATGGTGAGGTGCGGGTCAAACTGGGCAGACTCAAGGGGGAAGTGGTAAATCTTGCCCCGGAATATAGGGATTGCCGGCGTCTGGCGGATGAGCTGGGCATTCCCATCAAACAGATCTACGAGGCGGCCAGAGGGGCTGCTGCAACGGGAGAATGTAATATTGAAGACCAGCGAGATACTGCAGAAGCTCAAGAGCGGTGAAATCAGCGTCGCGGAGGCAGAGGGGTTTCTGGAAAGAGCCGCCTTTGAGAGGATGAAGCTGAGACTGGTGGAAAACCTTGCCCGCTTAGATGTATTTCGCGACCAGAGAGCGGGCATCCCGGAGGTCATCCTGGCTGAGGGCAAGAAGCCTGAATGGGTAGCCAGACTATTACTGGAGATGGTCAAAGAACGGGGTCGGTCTATGGCCACCCGTGTTGAAGAGGAGTGCATCCAGAAGATAAAAGAGGTTGTGCCGTCGGAGTATCGTATCGAGGTATATGGCGAGGCGCGGATGGTTACGGTGAGCAAACCGGGCTTTGAGGTGGCCAAAACCGGGGGCAAGGTAGGACTGATAGCGGCTGGAACAGCCGACATATCGGTTGCGGAGGAGACGCGTGTTACCGCTGAGCAGATGGGGTGTGAAGTTCACATTGCCTACGATGTAGGCATAGCCGGACCCCAGCGGGTGCTTACTCCGCTTGAGGAGATGCTGAGCGAGGGAGTAGATGTGATTGTGGTGGTTGCGGGAATGGATGCGGTCCTTCCCATTACGGTCAAAGGCCTGGTGGATCTCCCGGTGATCGGCGTTCCTACCTCGGTGGGATACGGGATAGCGGCGAAGGGCATTGCTCCTCTGCTCACTATGCTTCAATCCTGCTCGCCGGGGCTGGGGGTGGTCAACATAGATAACGGTTTCGGGGCTGGTGCACTGGCGGCCTTGATTGCCAACCGGGTGGGGTGTGCCAGGGCGGGGAACCTAAAACCTGAAACCCAAGAAAAGGAGGCGGCTTAAATGAAGGAGAAATTCAGCCCGGTAGGAGAAAAGGAGGTAACTCGTGCCATTGTGGGCGAGTTTGCCACCCAGTTCATGGAGTATGTGGAGTGCGACTGTATCATCGTTGGTGCCGGTCCGAGCGGGCTCATGGCCGGCAGGAACCTCGCAAGGGCGGGGAAGAAGGTGCTCATCGTCGAACGGAACAACTACCTTGGTGGTGGTTTCTGGATCGGCGGCTATCTGCTGAACAAGGTGACCATAAGGCATCCGGCAGAAAGAGTCCTGGATGAGCTTGGCATCCCGCACAAAGAAGTTACGCCGGACTTATTGGTTGCCGATGGACCCCATGCCTGCTCAAAACTCATCGCTTCAGCCTGCGATAGTGGGGTTCGCTTTGCCAATATGACCATCTTCGATGACCTGGTATTGAGGGAGGATAGTCGTATTGCCGGTGTCGTGATCAACTGGACGCCTATCACGTCATTGCCCCGAGAGATCACCTGCGTTGATCCGGTGGCCCTCGAATCGAAGCTGATTATCGATGCTACCGGTCATGACGCTCAGGTCGTGAGGAAACTGGAGGAGAGGGGCTTAATCAAAACAAAGGGCTTCGGTGCGATGTGGGTGGAGAGGTCGGAAGACCTGATCATTGAGCACACCGGAGAGGTTCACCCGGGATTGATTGTCGCCGGTATGGCGGTTTCGACAGTGTATGGCTTGCCCCGAATGGGACCAACCTTTGGAGCGATGCTCTTATCAGGGGAAGTGGCGGCGGAGATTGCGCTTGAAAATCTGAAATGAAAGCCATCCGGCTAGAGGCGGTTCTCCTCTACGACGAAGGCACCGCCGGAGAATTGAACATCGAGGAGATCGCCGGGTACTTGAGAGATAAACTGAGGAGAGTGCCGGTGGAGGTGAGAGGTAATCCCTTTGTCTTTTGCCGGGAGAAGGACCCGGACTGGGCGAGAAAGCTGGCATCTATCAAGGTTCAGGATGCCAGCAGAAAGCTTGTCGCAGTCCAGGAACCCCTCTATGGTGAGATCCAGTATGAACAAAGGAGGATTCTGGGGAAAACGAGAGCCTTTGGAGTCCTTTACGACGGGTTTCATCTTCTGAGGGTCTTTTCGGAACTTATACCCCGGGAGGAGCGCGCCCTGGGGTTTGTTCATGTTTTCCTCACCAACCGTCTGTTTGCCACCTGGGATGACGGCGACAGGAGGTACCATGCCCGGACAAGCGTGTACGGCCCCTGCTGCGTCATCTCCACCACCGGGATTGTAGAGGCACCCGCCAGGTCGAGGGAGTACTACGTCCTTAAGCGGCAGTATGAGATGCTGGGGAAGGATCTGCTGGAGCTCAAGGAGAGATTCAAGGGGGACTTCATCGATTACCAGGACGCGCGCCTGACTGAGGTTGTGAAGGGCTATGTGATGCAGGCGGTTCTCTATTCCCTGACCGGCGACCCCTTTTGCGATGATAAGGGCTGCCGGTTGTACAACGCTCACTGGCAGGCGGAGCTCATCTTTGCCCAACTGGAGAGCGGGTATGAGTTTTGCCCGCGGCATGCGGGGTTACTGCAATCGGTCAACGAGGAAATTGGAGAAGAACCGACTTGTCTTTCAACCGCCCCTATGTTAAACTAAGAAGGAATTCACCATCAAGTAAAGTGAGCTAAATATGATTGAATCGCAAGTAGACGAAAGAGAACAGGCATCATATCCCTCAAGTTTTGTCTCAATAAAACTGTTGCTTGAATGCGGCGTTCACTTCGGTCACCAGAAGCGGCGCTGGAATCCCCACATGAGAGACTATGTCTTCACCCAACGGAATGGCATTCATATCATTGACCTGCAGCAGACTCTAGGTAAGTTACAAGAGGCTCGCAACTTCGTGAGAGAGCTGATAGCCAATGGGGGGGATATCATTTTCGTGGGAACCAAGAAGCAAGCACAGGACGTAATCGAAGAGGAAGCCAGGCGTTGTGGTGCATACTACGTCAACCGGCGTTGGCTGGGGGGGATGCTGACTAACTTTGCGACCATCCAGGCGCGGATTGATTATCTCGTCCGCCTGGAGGACCGTAAAGCGAGGGGCGAATTTGCTCTCCTGACAAAGAAAGAGGCGTTGAAGCTGGACAAGCAAATATATCGCCTTAATCAGTTGTTTGGCGGGGTCAAAGAAATGACCAAGATTCCGGGGGCAATGTTTGTGGTCGATCCGATGAAGGAAAAGATCGCCGTCAAGGAGGCCAGACAATTGAGGGTTCCCATTGTAGGCATGGTGGATACCGATTGCGATCCACGGGAGGTCGACTATCCGATCCCGGCCAATGATGATGCCATTAAGTCAGTCAGGCTCATATGCAGTGTAATGGCCGAGGCAGTGCTCGAAGGCAAGGCGGGAATTGAGTCTTTTGGCGAAGAAGTACTCGTGGGGGAGATGCCTCAAGAGGGCGAGGAGCCTCCTCCGCTCGGTGAAGAGTAAGAGAAGAAGTAGGGAAAGGGGGGAGTAATGCAGGTTACCGTTGAGAAGATAAAGGAGTTACGTGAGAGGACCGGTGTCGGAATCATGGATTGCAAGAAGGCCCTTCTGGATTGTGAGGGCGATCTCGATAGCGCCTTAGCCAGGCTGCGGGACCGGGGATTCTCCATTGCTGAGAAGAAGAAGGGCCGCACCCTGAAATCAGGGTTAATTGAATCCTATATACATGGTGGGGGGCGCATCGGGGTGTTGGTTGAGGTGAATTGCGAGACCGACTTTGTTGCGCGCACTCCAGATTTCAGGGAATTATCCCACGATCTGGCAATGCAAATAGCCGCTTGTGCTCCGGAAGCCATTTCCCCGGACGAAGTCCCGGCCGGTGACGATAGCGCAGCGTCTGAGGGTGCTTGTCTCTTGCTCCAACCTTTCATCAAAGATCCCCAGAGAACTGTAGAGGATGTCATTTGTGAGGTAATCGCCAGAGTTGGGGAGAATATTCGGGTGAATAGATTTGCCCGCTTCGAGCTGGGTGACTGAATGAATCAACCCAAATTCAAGCGCATTTTGCTCAAGCTAAGCGGAGAGGCTCTTCTTGGTAACAACCAGTTCGGCATTGACTCTGATGTTCTGGATGGTATCTCTGGGCAGGTCAAGCAGGTGCTGGGGATGGGAGTGGAGGTGGCTATCGTTGTCGGTGGAGGGAATATCTGGAGAGGAGTCGAGGCGGAAGGAAAGGGAATGGACCGCTCCACGGCCGACTACGCCGGCATGTTAGCTACAGTAATCAATGCCCTGGCCCTCCAGGATGCACTGGAGAAGAGGGAGATCACTGTCAGGACGCAGAGCGCCATCGTCATGCAGTCGATGGCCGAACCATATATCAGGCGGCGGGCCATCCGGCACCTGGAGAAGGGAAGGGTGGTTATCTTCGCCGCTGGGACAGGGAATCCCTACATGACTACCGACACTGCAGCCGCTCTCCGAGCAGTGGACATCGCGGCCGATATTCTGTTGATGGCCAAGAACAGGGTTGATGGCATTTATGATTCCAACCCGCTGAGCAACATATCAGCTAAAAAGTTCAAGCAGCTGAGCTACATGGAAGCCCTCAATAAGCGGCTGGAGGTGATGGACTCAACTGCCTTCGCCCTCTGTATGGAGAATCACCTTCCAGTCCTCGTCTTTAACCTTCAAGCCCCCCACAGTATCGAACAGGCTGTGATGGGGAAGGATATCGGCACATTGGTCTCCGATTAAGGAGGAGAGATGATAAGTGATGTCCTTGTTACCACTGAGGCCAAGATGACCAAAGCCGTTGAGGTGTTGGGAAGGGAACTGGCCGTTCTGCGCACCGGACGTGCCAGCCCCAGCCTTCTGGAACACATCCGCGTCGATTACTATGGCACCCCTACTCCCTTGAACCAGCTTGCCAGCATCTCCGCCCCGGAGGCCCGGATGCTCATCATACAGCCCTGGGATAGAGCGATTGTGCCTGCCATCGAGAAGGCCATCGTCAAATCGGACCTCGGACTCAATCCCTCCAGCGACGGCAATGCAATCCGGCTGGTGATCCCGCAACTCACCGAGGAGCGCCGCAAAGAGCTGGTAAGAGTAGTGCGCAAGAAGGTTGAAGAGAGGCGTATCGCCGTTCGCAACATAAGGCGGGAAGCCCTGGAGAAACTGCGGGCGATGGAGAGGGAAAAGGAGATATCCCAGGATGAGGAGAAACGAGCCCTGAACCAGCTTCAGGCGCTGACTGACCGCTTCATTGAAAAGGTTGACCGAATAGGCAAGGACAAAGAGACCGAGGTTCTGGAGACTTGATTATACCCACCCCTGCTCACGTGGCGATCATCATGGATGGCAATGGGAGATGGGCCAAGAACAGGGGCCTTACCCGCCTTGAGGGCCATCGCACCGGCACCGAGAACATCCGCCGCATCATCCGGACCTTCGCCAATCACGGTGTAAGGTATTTGACCCTCTTTGCCTTCTCCACCGAGAACTGGGGCCGTCCCCCAAAGGAAGTGCAGGGACTGTTCCAGCTACTGTCCGAGGTAATCGATCGGGAGACCGAGAACCTCCATCAGGAGGGCGTTAGGCTTGTGCATTTGGGGAGTCTCGACGGGCTGCCCGAGAGCTTACAGGCAAAGGTGAGAGAGTCCGTCGAGCTAACCAAAGATAACACCCGGATGACACTCGGTCTGGCATTCAATTATGGCGGGCGCGCCGATATCCTGAATGCCGTGCGGCGGATCGTACAGGATGGCATAGCGGCCGAAGATATCGATGAGGCTGCATTTGCGCGATATCTTTCTACCGCCGGATTGCCCGATCCTGATCTTATCATCCGCACCGCCGGAGAGATGCGTCTCAGCAATTTCCTCATCTGGCAGGCGGCCTACAGTGAGTACTACTCTACGCCGACACTCTGGCCCGACTTCGACGAAAAAGAGGTCGAGCTGGCGCTAGCGGCCTACAGCCGGCGAGAGAGGCGGTTCGGGGGGGCTGGTGCCGAATAAGAGAAGGAGAGGAGAATGACGAGGCCTCGCCTCAATATCTCCTGACCCCAGTATGCTCCGACGGAGGGTCATTACCTCACTGGCTTTCGTCCCCGTTCTCCTGGCGGCTGTCTGGCTTGGCAATCCGTGGCTGTCCATCGTGGTAGCCTTGGCGGCGCTTCTGGGAACCTTCGAGTTCTACAGGTTATCAAGCCTTGCCGGGTGGCAGCCCTTCACCTTCTTCGGCACACTTTTCGTTCTGCTGTTCATATTGAATGCTCATTCCGGAGATGTGCGGACAACCCCCTTTCTCATCAGTGGAGTTGTGATCCTGTCTCTCATTCGACTCCTCTGGTGTGCCGATAAAGAGAGGGCCTTCACCAACTGGGCCTGGACCATGGCCGCTATCTTCTATATCGGCTGGACGATGAGCCATTTTGTGCTCTTGAGAGGGCTCGAGGATGGCCGAAGCTGGGTCCTGGTGGTACTGCTGGTCACCTTCGCCTCCGATACCTGCGCTTTCTTCGTTGGCCGAGCCTGGGGAAGAAAGCGCATGCTGCCGGCCATCAGCCCGGGCAAGACCTGGGAAGGGGTGATCGGGGGGATAATAGGTGCGATGATAGCCCTGGCGATTTTGCATCCCATACTGGGCCTCGATAAGATCGGCTATGGCGGGTTGATTATCCTGGGATTCCTCATCAGTGTCTTTGCTCAGCTAGGCGACCTCGCCGGATCGATGCTCAAGAGGACTGCCGGTGTCAAGGAAGCGGGGAAGCTCATGCCGGGGCATGGCGGCCTCCTCGATCGCCTGGATAGCCTCATCTTCACTGTGGTTCTGGTATACTATTACGTAGTATGGATCGTGGGATGAAAAGGATCGCCGTTCTTGGCTCCACCGGCTCGATAGGGCAACAGACGCTGAAGATAGTGCGGGCATTCCCGGAGAAGCTGGAGGTGGTGGCCCTGGCCGCAAGGCGCAACACTGCCCTCATGAGACAGCAGATTCAGGAATTTCACCCAGAGCTGGTTTTGGTGGGGGGACAAGGGCCATCCCTGGAGGAACTCGCCAGCCACCCGGATGTCGATCTCGTGGTTGTGGCTACCTCCGGCAAAGCTGGCCTCCTGCCTACTCTGGCGGCCATCCGGTCGGGGAAAGCTGTTGCCCTGGCCAATAAGGAGGCGCTGGTGATGGCGGGGGGAATAGTGATGGCCGAAGCCCGCAGGTATGGGGTCGAAATCAGGCCGGTTGATAGCGAGCACAGCGCTATATGGCAGTGCCTGCAGGGGGAGGAGGCCAACCAGGTATCGCAGATCATTCTCACCGCCTCCGGAGGGCCCTTCCGCGATCGCTCACCTGAAGAGCTGGGCGGCATAACCGCGGAGCAGGCATTGCAACATCCCACATGGAATATGGGGCGCAAGGTGAC
>JALPXQ010000037.1 GCA_023271515.1 Dehalococcoidia bacterium
GATGCCGGGGAGATACTGAAACACGACTTTTACAAACTCTATAGGCGGGAAACACGCGTCAGAACTGGCGATGAAGGCGAAAACGCTATCTAAACGAAAGGAGGTTTGAAATGGTGACCAAAACCAAGGAGAAGAGCAAGGAATGTGTCCTCAAGATGGCAAAGGAGCACGATGTCAAGTTCATCAGGTTGTGGTTTACTGACATCCTGGGGTTCCTCAAGAGCTTCGCCATCACGGTGGAGGAACTGGAGGCTGCCCTGGAGGATGGGATGGGTTTCGATGGTTCTTCTATCCAAGGGTTTGCCCGCATCGATGAGAGTGATATGGTGGCTCTGCCCGACCCCGATACCTTTCAATTGCTCCCGTGGAGACCCACTGAGCACGCTGTAGCTCGGATGTTCTGCGATATTCTAAAACCCGGTGGTGAGCCTTTTGAAGGCGACCCCAGGTATGTCTTGAAGAGAAACCTGAAACGGGCGGCGGACATGGGTTACACTTTCTACGTCGGGCCGGAGCTGGAGTACTTCTACTTCCGAGACTCCAGGGGAACTGAGCCCTTGGACGCGGGAGGCTACTTCGATATGACCCCCCCTGGATGCAGCCACTGACCTGCGACGGGAAACAGTTCTCACCCTGGAGGAGATGGGCATCGGTGTTGAGTATTCCCACCACGAGGTTGCCACCAGCCAGCATGAGATAGATATGAGATATACCGATGCACTCACCATGGCTGACAATGTAATGACCTATCGCCTGGTGGTCAAGCAAATAGCCCTGAAGCACGGGGTCTATGCCACCTTCATGCCCAAGCCCGTCTTCGGCATCAATGGCAGTGGTATGCACGTCCACCAGTCGCTGTTCAAGGGTGACCGGAACGCCTTCTTTGACAGGGACGATGAGTATCACCTGTCCAGGACGGGCAAGTACTATATCGCCGGGCTATTGAGGCATGCCCCTGAAATCACCTCGGTTACCAGCCAGTGGGTCAATTCTTACAAGCGGCTGGTTCCTGGTTATGAGGCACCGGTATACCTTTCCTGGGCGAGGCGCAACCGGTCCGACCTGATCCGGGTTCCCGAATATAGACCAGGCAAGGAAAACGCCACCAGGATAGAGTTCAGGTCGCCCGACCCTGCCTGTAACCCTTACCTTGCCTTCAGCGTGATGCTGGCCGCCGGGCTGGAAGGAATTGAGAAGGAATATCAAGTTCCAGACCCTGTGGAAGAAAACGTGTATGTGATGAGCGATGAGGAGAGGCAAAGGCGGGGGATAGGGACTCTGCCGGCCAGTCTCGGGGAGGCGATACAGCTCACTGAAAAGAGCGAGGTGGTGCGAAGAGCCCTCGGTGACCATGTCTTCGAAAACTTTATCAGGAACAAGAAGATCGAGTGGGATCAGTACCGAACGCAGGTAACCGAGTATGAACTGAAGAAGTACCTGCCGACACTTTAGGCATCGATTTCCCCTCTCAGCCTTTGTCCCCCTCATCGCTCTCCGCGGCGAATGGTCATCCCCCATCCTTGAAAACCCCAGGGCATAACCGCTCCAGGGGGCATCAGGGGGAGAATCCCCCTGATGCCCTTGCCCTTGACAGAGCGTCTATCGTGGCGGTATAATAGGTAATCAGTGGCCGACGGTAAACACTTGCCGTGTGCCCCGTAATCTGGATAGGATGAAGTTATCTTGATAGGCATTGAAACTCAAGAGGTTGAAAGAAAGGTAATCTCTATTCTGAGGATACTGAGTGAGTCCACCGAGCCGGTGGGCGCTCGGGTCATCGCCCGGCATTTGAAAGAGGGCGGTGTCGAACTCAGCGAGAGGGCGGTCAGGTATCACCTCAAACTGATGGACGAGCGAGGGCTCACTCAATTGGCAGGTAGGGATGGCAGGTTGATCACCAAGCAAGGAATCGAGGAACTGAAGAGTGCCCTGGTTCAGGACAAGGTCGGATTCGTTATATCCCGTATCGAGCTGCTGGCCTTCCGCACGGACTTCGACTGGAAAACCCGTACCGGCTCGATCCCCGTGAATATCTCCTTCTTCCCCAGAAAGGAGTTCAAGAGGGCAATTCAAGCAATGAGCCTGGCTTTCAAGGCTGGGCTCTGCGTCAGCGATCTAGTGGCGCTCGCCCAGGAAGGGGAGAGATTAGGTGAGCTTACAGTCCCTCAGGGGATGACCGGATTGGCCACAGTTTGCAGTATTGTGGTTAATGGTGCCCTGCTTAAGGCCGGCGTCCCCATGGACTCCCGCTTCGGTGGCATCCTTGAGATTCGCAATCACCAGCCACTACGCTTTGTAGAACTCATTCAATATGCCGGTTCCTCTCTCGATCCCTCGGAGGTTTTTATCAGGGGCAAGATGACCTCTGTGGGGCAGGCAGCCAGAGAGGGCAACGGGAAGATACTGGCCAACTTTCGAGAGATACCGGCTATCTGCCGCCCGGTAGCTGAGGAGGTTGTGGCCGGGCTGGGAGGAGCCGGACTGGGGGGGCTGCTATTCATGGGAAAGGCCAGCGACCCGGTATACGAAATCCCGGTGGAGCTTAACAAGATCGGAATGGTCCTCATCGGTGGGCTGAATCCGGTGGCTGCAGCGGAGGAGGCCGGCATCGAAGCAGAGAACCGGGCCATGAGCACCGTAATGGAGTATCGGAGCCTGATCAGATTCGAGGAGTTGGGAAGATGAACCACATAAGGATTATACCCTGTCTGGATGTCGAAAGACAGGGGGTAAATTTCAGAGTGTCGGCCCACAGGGCCATAAGGTGTATTAGCTGCTAACCCGAAAAACGACAGAAGGAGGGTAGAGATGACACTGACAAGGTATAACGCAACAACCGCAACATCGACCAAGAACCGGACAGGTGCGGACTGGTGCCCGGTGAGCGGTATGTGCGTCACCTGCGTAGAAGGCTGCGTCGGGATGTGCGAAATCGGTAGGAGCGCCTACCGGGGTCATGAGGTTCTCTACCCGCAACCATTCGGCATCATTACCACCGCATCACAAAAAGACTACCCTGTTGATCTGTCCCATTTCAATATCATGGGAAGCGCGGTTGGTGCGGTCGGCATAGAAGCCGATTCGGATAAGGCTATCTTCCCCAACGTGAACCTCGAGACAAGGCTGGGACAGGGCGAGGGGATCAAGCTGCGGCTGCCATTTGTTATCCCCGGTCTGGGTTCAACTGATGTTGCCGGGAAGAACTGGGATGGTTTAGCCATCGGAGCAGCACTGACCGGCACACTGCTTACCATCGGTGAGAATGTCTGCGGAATGGACGTCAACTCCAGGGTAGAGAAGGGAAGAGTGATTCATTCACCTGACCTCGAGAGGCGGGTGAAACTTTATCAGGAATGGCAGCGTGATGGTTACGGCGCCATTGTCGTCCAGGCGAATGTTGAGGACAGCCGCCTTGGCGTGCTGGAGTATGCCATAGAGAAACTCGGGGTTAAGGTGGTAGAACTGAAGTGGGGACAGGGAGCCAAGGATATAGGTGGTGAGGTCAAGATCAACAGCCTGGAGAAGGCACAACTGCTTAAGAAACGAGGCTATATTGTTCTGCCTGACCCACTTGATCCGGCGCGGATAGACGAGTTCCATAACGGCACCTTTACCGAATTCGAGAGGCACTCACGCGTTGGAATGGTTAGCGAGGAAGGCTTTCTTGAGACTGTGAGTCAATTGCGCAAGGTTGGCGCTAAATACATATCGCTGAAGACCGGCGCCTACCGGCCCGCCGATCTTGCTCGTGCAGTTAAGTTCTGTTCCCTGGCGAAAATCAACTATCTTACCGTTGATGCCGCCGGCGGTGGTACCGGTATGAGCCCCTGGCGGATGATGAACGAGTGGGGCATGCCCGGCATCGAATTATGGTCGCTGCTCTACCAGTACTGTAACCGGCTGGCAGAGAAAGGTGAATACGTGCCGGACATCGTACTGGCAGGGGGATACATTCTGGAGGATCAGATATTTAAGGGCCTGGCGCTAGGTGCTCCCTATGTGAAAGCAATAGGTATGGCAAGGTCTCCTATGGCTGCGGTTATGGTTGGTAAGACTCTCGGTAAAGCGATAGATGACGGTCAATCTCCTGTCTACCTGCGGCGATTTGGTAAGACAAGGGAGTCTGTCTTCGTTACCGCTGAGGCACTGAAAAGGGAGTATGGCAAGGATTATGAAAAGATTCCAACCTCGCCCATCGGACTTTACACCTATTACGAGCGGCTCGCCCAGGGGCTGCGTCAGTTTATGGCCGGGAGCCGCAAGTTTGCTCTCAAGTTCATTGACCGCAGCGACATCGTCGCCCTGACTCGGCAGGCGGCAGAGATCTCGGGCATCGCCCATGTGATGGAGGCGGACAGTCAGGAGGCGGCAACGATTCTAGGATAATGGCCACGGTTAGCCTCCCGGATGCAAGATCAGCCGGTTAACGGCAGCCGCCTCGATATCCTCCCGTGTCCAGAGCATCGGATTGTACTCCATGTTGAGCCAGGTGTCGATCATATCGTCATAGTGCCGGCTGTAGGGATGACCGCTCTGACCGGTGGTATGGATGGCCACGCTTTGTGAGAGGTCGGCCAGGTCGATGATCATGCGCATGGAGGGCAAGGCGCTCACGGAGAAGTCACCGGCACCGGCATCCCACACTGTATTGTTCACAGTTCCTGTGCTGCCGCTGGTGGCAAATGGCCCACGGTTGACCATATCCTCAATTAGTCCGATGCCACTCATCCCGAGAGGGGTGCTGACAAAGTAGGAAGTATGAAGCTCGCCCCACCTCCAATCATCGCGGTTTTTGCCAAGCGCGGCCACTGTGTTGGCGTAGCCCTCGCTGAACGAGCGAATCAGGATATCGTCACGGGTTTCGACCACCTCCTCGGTGGCAATGTAGTCCCACCAGGCGTTGTCTGGTTGTTCCATCAACAAGAATGTCGCCCATATCTCCCTGGAACCTCCCCTCACTTGGACATCCTCACCTAATTGGTCCATAAACAGGTAATGCATCAATCTTGCCCAGAACTGGGCATAAAGTGCCGCTTGCGGGCTATCTATATCAAACCGGTAGTCCCATTCGAGCAGCCAGTCGCGGGCATTGGCCAGCTCAGGATTATCAAACCGCAAGCCGGCGAGATAAGGCATCAGTTCCTCAGCGCTGATCAGCTTATTGTCACCGAGAATGGACTGAAAACTGGCGATGGTATGCGGGGCTTTTTCTTCCAGCATCTTCACAATCCGCTGAGCGCGATAGCCGTAGTTCCACTCATGGCTGATGATGACCTGGTCTGGCCTCACGCCCAGTTGCCGGGCCAGTTGGTCATAGAATTCCAGTGGAACAACTGCCTGGTTGGCGGTGACGATATAGCCGCGTTCCGGGTTGAAGATGCGGGGCAGAAGTTCAAACGGGATGAATCCCTGCCATTCAAACTCGTCGGTCCAGCCTGGGGCAGGTAAGAGTCCACTGTGATTCTCGGCACGTATGGGAATACGACCGGTCATCTGATATCCGATGTTGCCTTCCACATCGGCGTAAACGAAATTCTGCCCCGGGACATCCCAGTATTGCAGCGCGCCGCGGAATTCCTCCCAGTTGGTCGCCTTATTAAGCTCAACAATCGCCCTGAATAGCGTGCCGGGTTCTAGGGCTGTCCATCGCAACGCCAGTGGATCCTCATTGTTGAAGCCCAGGATCTTGCCGGTTTCCTCGTCCATCTGATTATCATTGATGATCGGGCCCAGATGCGTTTCGCGAACCAGGATGGTGATTGGCTCTTGGCCATCTCCGAAGAAAATGGTTTCCTCATGGAGGGTCATGTCGCGCCATTTCCCGTTCCACTCGTATTGGAGTGGATTATCGGGGTTGATCCGAATACGATACAGATCGTGCACATCGGGACCCACATTGGTCACCCCCCAGGCGATGTAGCCATTGTGCCCGATGACAACTCCCGGCGTGGCGGCGAACGTAAAGCCGGTCACGCTAAATGGAGACTCCCCGTTCGCAGGCCGGAGGTGCAGTCCTATCTGATACCAGATCGATGGTATCTGGATGCCCAGATGGGGGTCATTGGCCAGCAGCGGCATACCGCTTTCCGTCAGATCACCGCTGACCACCCAGTTATTGCTGCCAATTCCATAACCCTGACCGAACACTAAACTCATATCCGGCAAGATGCTTTTCGCAGTCAATGCATTGCTTCCCTGGGTAGCCGGCGGCCTGTCCAGCGAGCTGATGAGATTTGCCTCGGTGATGGACAGGTCCTCCGGCTGAACAATGGTGGGTTTCTTGCCGAATGGCCAGGGAGGCATTATCCATTGGTCGGTCATTTCCTCGCCGATGAGTTCATACAGGGTGGCGCGGGTCTCTTCCTCGCAGCGTCTGAAACCCAAAACCCAGCTCATAATCTTGGCAAATACCAGCGAGTCGGCGGGCGTCCACGGCTTGATCTCGAAGTTAATGCCGATCAACCCCAATATGCTATATTCCAGTGCGAGATCACCGGGATCACGCCCCATGATATAGGCGTTGACGCCATCGGCAAAAGCCTGCAACTGAGCGATAGTTTCCTCGTCATAGAGTTCAACCTCCTGCTCTGCCACACGGCGCCAGCCAACGCTGCGGATAAAGATATCTGCCTGAAGCGTGTCATCACTCTTGCCGACCAGCTCCCCGATCCTGCCACTTCCGGCGTGGCGCCAGAACTCCATCTGCCACCAGCGGTCCTGGGCCTGGGTGAACCCCTGGGCAAAGAACAGGTCATACATGTTCCTGGCATAGATGTGAGGGATGCCCCACTGATCGCGCAGGATCTCTACCGTATCGATCAGCCCGGCAACCCTGAGTTCTCCATCATGCTGTGGGAGTGGTCCTCGGGTCAGATCGTAGAAGAAGGCATAGCCACCAATGAGAGCGAGTACCACAACAACTCCGACAACAAGCAAAACTAGGCGCAATATCTTCCTGGAGCGAGTTCTTTTCATCGTTATCTGCCTCTGTGATAATGTTGCAAAGGGGATACAGTGTATAGTGTAGGTTTGACCCCATCTACGGGACGGTTACGCTCTTGGCCAGATTGGCCGGCAGATCGATGGGACAACCACGCTCTTTGGCGGTATAATAGGCCAGCAGTTGCAGCGCCACCGAATTCAAGAAGGGGGAAAATAGGGGGTCAACCTGTGGAAGGCGGATGACCGCATCGACAAACTGCTCGATATCCTCGTCGCCCTCCTCAGCCAGCGCGATGACCTGTGGCCCCCTGGCCTTTATCTCCTTTATGCTGGTGAGCATCGGCTCGTAGGTATCGTCCTTCGTAGTAATGGCGACAACCGGCGTAGTGCGGCCAAGCAGGGCAAAGGGACCATGTTTGAGTTCCCCCGCAGGATAGGCCTCGGCGTGAATATAGGAGATCTCCTTCAGCTTCAAAGCCCCCTCCATAGCCACCGGATAATTGAGTCCCCGTCCGATAAAGAAGACGTTAGCATACGGCGACAACTCCCTGGCGTGCTGGGCGATCTTTCCCACCTCATCCAGCACCTGCTGCACCTTCGAGGGGAGCAACCTGAGCCCTTCTATCAAGCCCTCATAGACCATCATGTCGAGCGAGGCAAATGACATGGCCAACAGGTACAGCGCCACTAACTGGGTCATAAAGGTCTTGGTTGCCGCTACCCCTATCTCTGGCCCCGACCGGGTGTAGAAGACCTGCTCGGCGATGCGGGTGATGCTGCTTCCGGGCACGTTGGTGATGGCCAGGGTTGGGCATCCGAGCGCCCTGGCTTTCTTGATGGCCTGCAACGTATCGAGGGTCTCTCCTGATTGGCTGATGCCCCATACCCAGGTCTTGTCCATCGCCATGTCATAATGGTTGAATTCCGAGGCCACCTTTACCCTCACCGGAAGATGACAGAGCTTGCCGATAACGTATTCGCCAATCAAAGCAGCATGCCATGAGGTTCCACAGGCAACTATTAAGACGTCCTCCAGCCCTTCATCCTTCACCACATCCAGTGCTATCAGCGGTTCAATAAGTGAAATGTGTCCCTTAAGGGTATTTTCGATAGCTTTGGGCTGCTCATGGATCTCTTTGAGCATGAAGTGCTCATACCCGCCTTTCTGAGCTTCCTCCACACTCCACGGAATCACCTGCCGCTCTCGCTGAACCCTATCACCATTATTGGTGATAGTGATGCTCTCGCCTGATACGACGGCGATATCACCATCTTCGAGATAGACTACACTACCGGTATAGTCTAGCACCGCTGCCACATCCGAGGCTACGAAATTCTCCTTATCTCCCACCCCGATTATCAGCGGGCTTTCCCTCCGGGCAACGACAAGCTCCTCATGCCCGGCTACCATCACGATAACGGCATAGGTGCCCACTAGCTCTGCCAGAGCTCTAGCGACTGCTCTCTCCAGATCTCCGCTATAGTAATTCTCGATCAGATGGGCGATGACCTCGGTGTCGGTCTCGGAGCTGAAGTGATGACCTTCCCTGCTCAGCTCGTCCCTGAGGCTCTGGAAGTTTTCGATCACTCCGTTGTGTACCACGGCGATCCTGCCGCTGCAGTCGAGATGAGGATGGGCATTAGCCGGGGACACCTCGCCGTGAGTAGCCCAGCGGGTATGCCCCATGCCTACCCTGCCGTGAACACAGGGGAGGTTCTTCTCCATATCCACCACCCGGCCGACATCCTTGTGCACCTCAATAGTGGGGGCGGTCTCCAGCGCGCTGTTCACCGAGATAGCGACGCCGCAGGAATCGTAACCACGGTACTCCAATCGCTTGAGCGATTCCAGCAGGATCGGTTGGGAGTCCCTATAGCCGGCGTAGCCAACGATACCGCACATGACTAGATCACCAGGCCACCATCGGGTATGTTCTCGCCTATCACCTTCATCGGCTTTATACGGCAATGGTTACCGATGATAACACCAGGAGCAACAATCACATTGTCCGCAAGTTCAGAGTAGTTACCCACGATTGCACCCATCTTCACCTGATAATATTCACCCTCGATCATCATAGTAGCCTCGCCGCTGCGGGCGGTGAAACGGCCACGGATGATTGCCCCGGGAGCGATAATGGAGTCTTGAATAGCGGAACTCGGCCCAATGAGCACATTGTTGCCGATGATGGCATTCCTTACTATGCTGAAGGGAGAGATAACCGCGCCATTTCCTACGCTGGTAGAGGGGAAGATACACACACTGGGGCCGATCTCGCAATCGTCACCGATAAGGGCCGGCCCCACAAGGTAGCAATTTGACCTGATGACAGTTCCATCTCCTATCGATACAGCCCCCTTTACTACCGCACCCTCTTCTATGGTTCCCCCCAGGCTGGGAGAGATTCTGCTCAAGATAAGGTTGTTTAACTTCAAGATGTCCCAGGGATACACCGCATCCAACCAGGTCCCGTCCGTTTCCTGAGCAAAGATGTCGCAGTCCATGGTGATCATTCTCTGGATAACCGAAGTCAACTTGACCTCATCATCGAGAAAATCGAAAACCTCTCTGTTGAAGGCGTATATCCCGGTGTTTACCAGATTGCTTATCTTTTCCGCAGGCTTCTCGATGACCTCCCTGATCAAGCCGTCATGGACGAGCACCACCCCGTATTTGGATATGTCCTCCTGTGTTTTTATCAGCATTGTATTTGCCGCGGCATTCACCAGCGGCGCGATGGTATTGGCATCGATGATGTTGTCCCCGGCAAGAACGAGAAATCTGTCGTCGGCCAAATCCCTGACCTGTCTCAAGGCATGGGCTGTGCCCAGTTGCTGAGGTTGAACGACGTAGTCGATCTCCACACCGAACCCCTGCCCCGAGGAAAAATAGTCCTGCACCTGCTCTTTCTTGTAGCCAACAACCATTACTATGCGGCGGATGCCGTTCTGGGCCAGAGCCTCGACCACATATTGAAGGATGGGATTGCCGGCGATGGGCAACATCACCTTGGGGAGCAGTCCGGTAAACGGCTTCAGCCTCTGGCCTTCACCGGCGGCGAGTATAATCGCTTGCGTTATTCCTTCCATCTTGTTCTCCCAGGAACTTGACATAACACTGCGGCAAGTTCATTTTGCCTGGTCAGTTGACATTTCCCCAAATGCACTGCTCCAACTGCCCTTTCAGAGAATCCTTGCCCCAGGCCGGATGATGCCCTTCGCCACCACCCCGGGCCCGATGATGCTGTCATTTCCAATGCTGCAGCCGACATTGAGGCAGGAGTTGATCCCCGTTTGAACCCCGTCGCCAACGATAGCTCCCAGCTTGCGCCGGCCGGTGTCAAGGCCGCCCACCTTTATGGTCGCCTTATCCAGCCTCAAGTTAGCCACCTTCGTGCCCGCGCCGAGGTTGCAGTTTGCCCCAATAATGCTGTCGCCGATGTAATTATGGTGTGGGATATTGGTGTCACTCATGACGATGGAGTTCTTCACTTCCACCGCGGTGCCGATGTGGCAGCCATCTCCGATGGCCGTGCCGGGGCGGATATAGCAGTTGGGACCTATCTCGCAGTTTTCCCCGATGACCGCCGGTCCGACGATGTAAGACCCCGACCTTATCACAGTTCCCTTCCCGACCGACACCGAACCACTCAAAACTACACGATCCTCTATCTCGCCCTGGATGGCCGGCTCCATCTGGATGAGCAGCTCCTCATTAGCCCGAAGCAGATCCCAGGGGTAACTGATATTGATCCAGGAAGCGATCAGCTCATAGGAGAGGGGAATTCCTCCCTCCATGAGCAACTGGAGCGAGTCGGTCAACTCGTATTCTCCCCGGGACGACTTATGGGTGGCGGAGAGGGCGGAGAAAATCTCTGGAGTGAGTAAGTATATTCCGGCGTTAACCAACTGCGTGGGTGGGGGTTCCGCCTTCTCGTAGATTCGTGCCACCTTTCCGTCTCTCACCTCCACCACACCCATATCCGTGGTGTCTTCCGTCTCGACCAGCCCCATAGTGTTCCCATCCCGGGTGATTATCCGGCGTATTTCCCCACTTGCGACTATGGCATCGCCATTGGCCAGGAGGAAACTGCCATCGATCAGGCCGCTTGCCGGTCTCAGGGCATCGGCAGTACCTGATTGCTTTCGCTGGGTCATGTAATCGATGCTCACACCCCAGCGCTCGCCGCGGCCGAAGTGATTCCTTATCGCCTCATCACGATACCCGACGATGAATACAAAGTCTCTTATGCCGGCCTGTTTGATTTCCAGAACCAGGTGTTCCAATATGGGTCTACCGGCCAGGGGCACCATGACCTTAGGCCTGGTATAAGTGAGAGGATGCATCCTCTTCCCTTCGCCGGCGGCCAGGATAACTGCCTTCATCCTTAATCTTCCCGAGTTCCTTATGGAGATTATAACAGTTCACATGGTGAAGGTCTAGTGTCGACGAACAAAGCATGCTATAATCTTGGCGTAATCGATGATCACGCAGAACAAAGGCAAAAGGCTGAAGGCTGAAGGCGAAACGCGAAGGACGATATGCGACCGTGGAAAAGACTCTAAAGGTTTTCAACGAACTGGAGCTGACCTTGGGACATGAGTTCGGACAATGGAACTTTTCAGGAGGATTTAACGTCTTTGTTTATGGGAGGTGAACCCATGAACAAACAAATTATCAAGGTATCTGACATGCAAAGATTTGCCGCCGAATGCTTTGATCGGCCAGAAGAAAGTGAAAAGGCAACGCGTATTCTGAAAGGAATACTGGATGCCCGGTCTCCAAGGATTTCGGATATATCCCACGCTATGGAAGGAAGCTCAGAGGCCAACTACAAGACCATCCAAAGGTTTCTGGATAGCAGTGATCCTAAGCAAGCCCTCCAGCGGCTTTATTGGGAAGAAACACCCTATGTCATCGGTGACCCTACTGATATTGAGAGATATCAAGCCAGGAAGACTAAGTATGTAGGCAAATTGAAAGACGGCAAAACGCCAGGTTTTCAAGTTCTGCCCTTGGCCTTTCCTTATCGGGGAAGAGCTATTCCCTTCACCTTCATCACCTATTCGTCCAAGACAATTGAGGATGAGTGCAGCTCAAGGAATTTGCAGCACTACCGGATTATTGGGGAACTCGTGGAATCATTGGCCGGGAAGCCTTTGGTTCTGGACCGGGAGTTCAGCTATGAGAAGTTGTTCGAGAATATGGTACGAGAGGGGCTCAGCTTTGTCATCAGGCTGAATATGGGTAATCGAGCCACCATCACAGATGAAGAAGGGAGAAAAGTAACCCTCTCCATCTGTCCGGGGGAGAGGATATTCCTTAGAGGAGTGTATTATAAGGGGAAGGTGAGGGTCAATCTGGCAGGGCGATGGGACAGAGGGCTTAGAGAGCCCTTATGGGTGATCAGCGATCTGGAGCCTGAGGAGGCCATGGCAATTTACCAGGACAGGATGAAGATAGAGCAAAGCTTTAGAGATCTGAAGAGTTTGCTCGGATTGGATAAGATCATGAACAAGGGCCGGGAACGAATGGAGAAGATGGTGGCCATGATGCTTCTGGCCTATTCCATTGCGCTTCTGATCGGCGAGGAAATTCGAGACCGAGCATACAAAGGAAGGAAATGGAAGCT
>JALPXQ010000038.1 GCA_023271515.1 Dehalococcoidia bacterium
ATCCCCGGTGGAGAGTGCCCCCTCCACGGTGACCTCGATCAGCCGGGTTGCCCCTTCACCATCGCCGGCAATGCACCGGGCCAGATAAACACAGACCTCGTCGAGAGCGGATTGAAAACTGTCCGCATCCGGGGAATCGCCGTTGAGAACCGCGTTGCCGGCCAGTCCATTGGCCAGCAGCAACACGGTATCATTGGGGCTGGTGTCACCATCAACGGTAATCATATTGAAGGAGATATCAACCGCCCTTTGAAGCGCCGTCTGCAGGTAGTCGGGCTGGACGGCGGCGTCGGTGGCGAGGAAACAAAGCATGGTGGCCATGTCGGGGTGAATCATCCCTGCCCCCTTGGCCACCCCACCGATGATCACCTGTTCCCCGTTGATCTGGATGCTGACCGCGACCTCTTTGGTGACCGTATCGGTAGTCATGATGGCCCGCGCCAGGTCATGACCGCCATCCGGAGAAAGCGCGATTCGCTCAATGCCGCTCCTGATTCGATCTACCGGCAGCCTGGTGCCGATTACTCCGGTGCTGGCAACCATCACCGCTTCCGCCGGGAGCCCCAGCTTCCGGGCGGCGGCAGAGGCGATTTGCTCGGCATCTTCCAGTCCCCGGTCCCCGGTACAGGCATTGGCACAGCCGCTATTTGCCACCACGGCCTGAGCGGTTCCATTCAGCAGGCGATTCCGGCTCAGAACCACCGGGGCCGCCTTGATCCTGTTGGTAGTGAATACGGCCGCCGCCGCGCAGGGAACATCCGAATAGAGGATGGCCAGGTCAAAAGGCCTCTCTCTCCCCAGGCTTTTATACTGGCGAAGGTAGCACCTGCCAGGAATCCCTCAGGGGAAGTGACGGTTCCCTTGTGAATATGTTGGCAACCCATGTTTGTGTTATAACTATATCATTTATGGGTTAGCCAGGGCAAGGCCGGTAGGCAGAATTAAGAAGCCTGCTTGCCGGAACATATAACACTGTGATAAGATAATCTCACTGAGTAGGATCAATGGAAAGAGAGCGATTCGAAGAGCTAGTTGCAGCAGCACTTGAGGGACTGCCCCCGCCGTTCGCAGAGAGGCTGGAGAACATCGCGGTGACGGTGCAGGACTGGCCAACCAGGGATCAACTGGCTGAAACGAGGGTCAGTCACCGCGAAAATCTACTGGGACTTTATGAAGGAATACCACTCCCCAAGCGGGGAAGGTCATACAACATGGTCCTGCCGGACAAGATAACCATTTTCCAGAGGCCGATCGAAATGCACTGTCGCTCCGATGCGAAGATCATCCGACAAATAAGAGATACCGTGCAGCACGAGATTGCCCACTACTTCGGCATAAGCGACGCCAGGCTGAGGGAGCTCAGAAAATACTGAATCCTTAGCAGGAGAATACAATGGAAACCATAAATGTCGGTATCATCAATGTGACCGGCTATATCGGCGCGGAGCTGGCACGCTTGCTCTGGCAGCATCCCGGCATACACCTGGTCTCCGCTACCGGGAGAAGCGCTGTGGGAGAGAAGCTGAGAGAAGTGTTCCCCCATCTGGCCGATGTTGACCTCACGATCGAGTCAGAGATGAGAGAGGAGGTTGAGCTGGCGTTCTGCGCCCTGCCTCATGGAGCCGGCGCCGAGGCGGTCGCGGCGGCCCTGGAGCACGACATCAAGGTGATCGACACCAGCGCCGACTTCCGGATCAAGGACGTCGAGGAATATCAGCGCTGGTACAAGGTTACCCATCAGTCGCCGGAGCTCCTGAGCGAGGCGGTTTATGGCTTGCCGGAGCTTCATCGTGCGGAGATCTCGGAGGCTCGTTTGGTGGCCAATCCCGGCTGTTACCCCACCGGTGCTATCCTCGCTCTTGCCCCCGCCATCCGAGAGGGAATCATTGAATCTGATGTTATTATCGATAGCAAGTCGGGTGTCTCCGGAGCCGGACGGACGCTAGCCCTCGCCACCCATTATGCTGAGGTCAACGAGAACGTCTTCGCCTACGCTCTCGGTGGACACCGGCACCTGCCGGAGATAGTCCAGGAGCTGCAAGATCAGACCGAGAGCCTTGCTCTTTCAGTGACCTTCGTGCCACACCTGATCCCGATGACCCGCGGCATATTGAGTTCGTGCTACGCTAGACTACGCAACAAAATCAGTGTCGAAGGGATCCGGGAGATCTATCGGGATTTCTACCGTGACGAACCCTTCGTCCGTGTGGTCGACAGGCCGCCACAGACCAAGCACACATGGGGAAGTAACTTTTGCCTGGTTCATCCTACGGTCAACCTGCGAGCGGGGAGACTGGTGGTGATAAGCTGCCTTGATAATCTGGTCAAGGGCGGAGGTGGTGGAACCCAGGATAGACTTATATCTGGATGATCTTTGCCTGGTGAGAGGGGGTATCCCCTTACCCTTCGATAATGACGAGGCCATCGCGATGATGAAGCGGGATGAAGTCCGTTTCCGGCTGTGTCTCAACCTGGGTGAGGAGCAGGCCACCGCCTGGGGATGCGATCTTACGGAAGAGTATATCGCCCTTAACCGTGACTACACCACGTGATTTTCGGAACAAACCATCATGGGTGGCTGCCCACCAACAAATCATGAAAATAGCCTGTCATTCTGAGGGAGCAAAGCGACCGAAGAATCTGCTAATGGAGGGAAGTCGAGATTCTTCGCCGGGCCTGTCCTGAGCGGAACGAGATTCTTCGCTTCGCTCAGAATGACACGCCAATAGAACTCTATTTTCGGAGTAACAAGTAGTCAGATGGAAACAAAACGACCCATCATAGTTAAGATCGGTGGCAGCACCCTGGGCAGTCACGATACCACGCTGGAGGACATGGTAACCCTTCAGAGGAGAGGGCTGCCTCTGGTGGTGGTGCATGGCGGCGGTAACCGGGTTACCGAGTGGCTCAGACGGCAGGGCACACCCACCAGCTTTGTCGGCGGCCTCAGAGTGACCGATGAGAGGTCGCTCGAGATGGTGGCGGCGGTGCTGGGTGGATTGGTGAACGCTGATCTTGTAGCGGCCGTCAACTCCCTCGGAGGGCGAGCCATCGGCATGACCGGGATCGATGGCAATCTGATCGAGGGCAAAATAGAAAACGCTGGTTTGGGATATGTCGGCAGGATTGTGAAGGTGAACACGAAGGCACTGGAGGCCCTACTGGCTGCGGGCTTCATCCCTCTCATCGCTCCCCCGTGCGCCAGGTCCGCTGGGGAAACGGCCAATGTGCCCTACCTTAATGTCAACGGCGACGAGATCGCCGGCGAGCTTGCCGCCGCCATGAGCGCGCAGAGCCTCATCTTTCTCACCGATGTGGAGGGCATCCGCGATAGGCAGGGAAGTTTGCTTCACAAGCTCACGGCTGGAGAGGTGAAATCGCTACTGGCTTCCGGGGTGATCGCCGGCGGGATGATCCCCAAAGCAGAGGCGGCGCTCACTGCCTTGAACACAACCCCTCTGGTTCAGATTGCCGATGGGCGGTTACCGCATGCACTGATCGGCGCGGTGGCAGGGAAAATGGCCGGGACCATCATCTCAACTATTCAGGTTCCAAGTTCCAGGGTTCCCAATTGGAGTGTAGCGCATAGCGTGTAGGGGGTAGGGAGGCGACGCTCTATCCCCTAGATTAGAGAATGATTAACCCAGGGAAGACCCCCCTGATGATCTTGATGAAAGGGAGATGCCAATATGATTGTCGGAGAAAGGAAACCATTCGACGAGGTCAAGGCAAAGGTGAGCGACTACAGAAAAGTTCTCGTCCTGGGATGCGGCACATGCGTCGCAGTGTGCATGGCGGGGGGTGAGAAGGAGGTTGAGCTACTGGCATCCCAATTGAGGCTGGCCTCCAAACTGGCCAGGAAGGAGATCGAGTTTGCGGAGGACACTATCGTGCGCCAGTGCGATCGCGAGTACATCGAGCCCATTCTGGAGAAGCTGGGGGAGTATGGGTGCACAATGTCCTCTGCCTTACCGGCGACTATGTTAGCGTGGGCGACCATCCCGATGCCAAGCCGGTGTTCGATCTCGATTCGGTGCATCTGATCCAGACAGTGCGGACGATGGAACAGGGGAAGGACATTGCGGGCAATGAATTGAATGGGGCGACAAGATTCTGTGTGGGTGCCATCGTCACTCCGGAGGCCAACCCCATTGAACCTCAGTTGCTCAAGTTCGAAAAGAAGATAAGAGCGGGGATAGACTTTGTCCAGACGCAGGCTATCTATGATTTAGATAATTTCAAGAGATTCATGCAGTATGCTCGCCGGTTCGAGGTGAAGATTCTGGCCGGAATCATACTCCTGACCGGAGCCGGTATGGCGCGATACATGAATGCCAATGTTCCCGGCGTCGTTGTTCCCGACGAGTTGATCCGCGAGCTTGCTGGTGCTCCGAAGGGGCAGGCACTGCAAACGGGAATCGCCATAGCGGGTAGAATGATAAGGCAGATTAAGGATGAGAACATCTGCGACGGAGTGCACATTATGGCCATCGGTCACGAGGGGCTGGTGCCCCAAATCCTGGAGACCGCCGGACTATGAGTGGAGGGTAACCCGATGACAGGAACATCTAATGCGAGCCTGATACCTCCTTGCCAGAATGCGTGCCCCATCCATCAGGATGTGCGTGGGTATATAGCGCTGATGGCCCAGGGGAGGTTGGAGGAGGCGATGGCAGTGATCCGGGAAACCAATCCGCTGCCTTCTATCTGCGGGACCATCTGTGCTCATCCCTGTGAAGACAAATGCCGCCGCAGCGAGATTGATAAGGCGCTGGCCATACGGGGTTTGAAGCGGTTTGTCGTGGAGAACTCCGGTGACAGGCAGGTTTCCGGGATGCCTGCAGAAACCAGAGAGGAGAAGGTTGCCATCATAGGATCCGGACCGGCAGGACTGACGGCTGCCCATGATCTGGCCATGATGGGCTACCGGGTTACTGTTTTTGAGAGAGAAGATACCGTGGGAGGGGCAATCCGTTTAGCCATCCCTGCATATCGTTTGCCGACCGCGACTATTCAGCGCGACATCGATGCCATCGCCGCACTGGGGGTTGAATTTCGAACCGGGGTCGAACTGGGCAAGAACCTTACCCTGGATGGGCTCAAAGAGGAGGGCTACCGGGCCATTTTGCTCAGTACGGGTCTGCCGGAGAGCAGGAGCTTGCCGATACCCGGAGTTGATCTGGAAGGGGTGCTGCTGGCACTGCCTTTCCTGAAGGCCGCCCGGAATGGCGAGTCGCTGATAAGGCCGGGAGCGGAGGTGATCGTTGTCGGCGGTGGTAATGTGGCCATGGATGTGGCCCGAACAGCACGCCGCTTTGGTGCGGGAGCAGTGCGCGTCGTCTGCCTTGAATCGAGGGAGGAAATGCCCGCTTCCCCATGGGAGATCGATGAGGCACTGGAAGAGGGTATCGAGATAGATTACTGCAGCCAGGGACCAAACCGGGTTGTGGAAAGTGAGGGGAAGATAACCGGGCTGGAGTGCAAGGCATGCCTTCGCGTTTTCGATGAGGAGGGGAGATTCAATCCCAGTTTCTGTGAGGAAGATTTGACCATAGTAAGGGGAGATGTGGTCATACTTTCCATCGGACAGGAGGCTAACATCGATTACCTCGCGGATATGGGTGTGGGGTTGAATCACCGGGGGCAACTGATGTGCGACCGCAAGACTCTGGCTACCAGTCGAGATGGTGTCTTTGCCTGCGGGGAGGTGATAACCGGACCGGGGCTGGCAGTGGAGGCCATGGCCAGCGCTCGAAACGCTGCCTTAGCTATCGCTCATTACCTGGAGGGAACTGTACCCACTCCCGAGCCCGAGCCAGCTGTCATTGGCGATCTCGTGGACACCGTAAAGGCAGCGGTGAGACAGCAAGAGAGACGAGAGGTTCCCCTTCTGGATGCGGAGCAAAGATGGGACAACTTCATCCCGATAGAGCTGGGCTATACTGAGGAGATGGCGGTCTGTGAAGCACGGCGGTGTCTCAGTTGTGGGGCTGGAGCCGAGTGGGTAAGGGACAAGTGTGCCTTTTGTCTCAATTGTGTCCGGGTCTGTCCCTACGAGGTGCCGGTGATAACCGAATCGGGTAGCATCGACATCAGGGTCGAGCAGTGTCAGGCCTGTGGCATCTGCTATGGTGCCTGTCCTGGGAATGCCATCGCCTTCAAGATGCTGGTGTGGCGGATGTTCAACCTCGGATGGAGACAGCTCTTCAAAATACCCTGGCTGCCGGGACCGACTGTCCCATTCTGGCTCTCTATTGCGACTTCGACATCTACAATGTCACCGGCCTGAGGAGATTGATGGCAGAAAACCACGCCGGTACGGCATGCCTGTCCGTTCCGTGCCTGGCCAAGCTGAAGGCGGTAGACTTGCTGAGAGCCTTTGAATTCGGTGCCCGCGGCGTTCTGGTTATTGGCTGTCCTGCCGAAGAGTGTTCCTATCAAGGAGGGGAGGTTTGGGTGCAGCGGCGAGTTGACGAAGCAAAGACATTGCTCGGCCAGACCGGCCTCGATGCGGATCGACTGGAACTGCATTACGTGTCGGGTATTGAGCTTGATGCCTTTGACCGCGCGCTTGCTGGGTTTAGGGAGAGGATCAGGAATCTGTAAGTGGCAGAGGCTGGCCCTCGCGAAGGCGGTGCCTTGAGGTTACCTGTCCCTTCCTTAAGGGGTAAATGCGGCTTGTTCCGGCGAAGCCCGCCCCGGCGGACGGGCCGGGGGCGGAGAGAGATGAAGCCTAACAGAGAAGGAGCTGGAGGAACTTGACATAAAGTGCTTAGGCGGTTACAACTTGTTTAGCTAGACCAAAAGAGGTATAATAGTAATGCTAAGGTTTATCAACAATTGACATTATGATCACCAAACGCGATTACTACGAGATCCTTGGCGTGAGTCGGGGGGCGACGGAAGAAGAAATAAAGAAAGCCTATCGCCGGATGGCTTTCCGATACCATCCCGACCGTAACAGGGATGGTGTGGCTGAGGAGAAGTTCAAGGAGATCAACGAGGCCTATGAGATCCTGAGCGATTCCCAGAAGCGAGCCATCTATGATCGCTTCGGTCATGCGGGCCTGTCTGCCGGCCAGGCAGGGCCTCAAGGATTTGGCCGTGGATTTGACGGCTTTGATTTTGGCGGCTTCGGCGACATCTTTGATGCCTTTTTTGGGGGCGTTTCCAAGGACCGGCGGCCGACTGCGGAACGTGGTAGCGATCTCCGTCACAGCGTTGAGATATCCTTTGAAGAGGCCGCCTTTGGTTGCGAGAGGGAGATTGAGCTCGATCGGATAGAGCCTTGCTCCGCGTGTCGGGGGGGTGGGAACGAGCCCGGAAGCGAGCCTGCTGTATGTCCTAATTGTGGTGGCACCGGCGAGGTGCGCCGTTCACAACATAGCCTTTTTGGGCACTTTACCAGCATCATCACATGCGAGAGGTGTCGTGGGAGAGGGAGAATAGTAGTCAATCCCTGCAGACAGTGTAACGGAGGGGGTAGGGAGCACAGGATGCGCCGGATTGTGGTCCGGATACCCCCCGGAGTGGATGACGGAACCACGGTTCGACTGACCGGGGAAGGTAACACCGGTTCCGAGGGAGGACCACCGGGCGATCTCTATGTAACCATCTCGGTGGCGAACCACCAATATCTTCGCCGCGATGGTGCCGATGTGCTCTACGACCTGCCCCTGAATTTTGCTGAGGCTGCTCTGGGTGGCGAGATGGAAATACCAACGCTCGACGGTTACTTTCCCATTAAGATTCCTGCCGGGGTGCAAGATGGCCAGACATTCCGTATCAGGGGGAAGGGCGCTGTGCAGTTGAACGGTTCCCGCCGGGGGGATCAGATCGTCATAGTTCATGTGGTCACTCCGACATCACTGAATCAAAAGCAGCGGAGACTCTTTCAGGAGTTGGCCCAGGTATTGGAACCTGCCAGATTGCCCGGCGAAGAAAAGGGATTTCTCGACCGAATGAAGGACATCTTCGCCGGCCGGGGTTAGCGTCACCATCATGCATCGCTTTTTTGTTCCTGAAGAGTGGATCCAGGGGAAGAGGATTGTGATCAGCGGCAGACAGGCTCACCGGCAAGGGAAGTTCTGCGCCTGGAGGTGGGGGCTCGCATAGTTGTCCTCGACGGCAGTGGGCTGGAATACATGGTTGAGCTCCTTGACATAACATCGGGACGCGTCACAACTGAAGTCGTGAAGTGTTACCACTGTGCCAACAAGCCGGCGATATAGATCACTCTTTATCAGGCGCTGCTCAAGGGCAGCAAATTTGACCTTGTCCTGCAGAAATGCAGTGAGATCGGTGTGGTTGACTTTGTCCCCATGATCTGCGAGCGCTGCATCGTCATACTCTATGAATGTGGCGAACTTGGGGGATAGTAAACATAACGAAGCCTCTTGACATTCCCTACTGATTTAATATAAGATATGAAATCAGAGACGATCACCGTCAATCGAAAGGCATATCACGACTACCTTATCGAGGACACTCTCGAGGCCGGGTTGGTGCTGACCGGCACGGAGATTAAATCAATTCGGCTGGGGAGGATGAATCTCCGGGATAGCTTTGCCAGGCCGGAGGCTGGCGAGCTCTGGCTGGTGGGGGCGCACATCGCACGGTATGAGCAGGGAGGCAGGTACAATCACGAACCCGCCCGACCGCGCAAGCTCTTGCTTCACAAGGACGAGATACTGAAGCTCAGCTTGATGGTGGAGAAGAAGGGCTTGACTTTAGTGCCCCTTAAGGTGTATGTTAAGAGAGGCATCGCCAAAGTGGAACTGGGCGTGGCCAGAGGCAAGAGGCTTCATGATAAGCGGCGCTCAATCATTCAGCGTGAAACTGAGCGAGAAATGGAAAGGGTCATGAAGGCAAGGAAATAGCCTTAAATCAAAGGAAAGGAGGGCCAGAGCTATAAGCATAAAATCGAGCGGTAACATGAAGTGGAAAGGGTCATACCCTAGCTTTGAAATCAAAGGAAAGGAGGGCAAGACATGCGCAAAGTAATAATGGGGGTGGGAGTTTTCCTGGCGGTGGTGGGGTTGATTCAGCTTATCCTGTCGGTGGCCTTGATTGGCCCGGTTAGGGCTCGGGTTCCAGAGATTGATCGGACCATTGATGATGCCGCGGGCATGCTGACGAAAGTGGCTGATGCTACTGATAGGGGGGTAGATTTTCTAGCAGAGCTGGATCCAGAATTGGCTAAGCTGGAGAAGACCATAGGTGACACCATAGATGAAAGCGTGGGCCAGCTTGGCGACCTGGATGCCAACCTGGCTGAGGTAGAGGTAGAGGTGCCGGGCGGTATAGACGGCGTCGTGAGATTCTTGGATGACCTCGATGGTGTCCTGGCTGAGGTGGAGAGACCGCTAGAGCTCATGGATGATACCGTGAGAGTTTTGGATCACCTGGATGTCAGTCTGGCGCTGGCGGAGAGGCACCTGGCTCCCACCTTTGATGGCACCATCGAATATCTTGCCGGACTCGATCCCAGTCTGGCGCTGGCGGAGAGGAGGCTCGGTGCCACCTTAGAAGCCACCATTGCCTATTTGCGTGGGCTCGACGCCGCCATGGTCGAGGCGGATGGGGTGGCCACGTACACCATAGACGGCACTTTGGAATATCTGAGAGAGCTCGGTGCCACGCTGGCTCTCGTGGATGAGACGGTAACCGGGATCAGGGACAGCGTGATATTTATCCGGGACAGCACAGTGGAAGAGATGGAGCGGTGGGAGGTAGTAGTATGCGCCGATCATCTTCATCTCGAACCGTGGGCCGAGGCGTTTGAAGTCTGGGCCGAGGAGCTTGAAGCTTTGGGGGTGGATCCCGCATTCCTGCTGGATGTAGCATCCGGTATTCGGGACTGGGCAGCTGATATAGGTCCGGGATGGTATCTGTTTCCCCGGATGGTGGATGCTGATACGCTCGATTTCATAGCCCTACGACTGGAGGGTGCAGGGTTGGATGCCGAGTGGCTTAGAGCTGAAGCCGATCGGTGGAGGCAAGAGGGACTCGGTTTTAACCTCACACCGGAGGGTATTGCTGAAGGGTTTGCTCCGGCGATAGAGAGTTTGGAGCATGCTTTAGATAGCCTCGCCGACATCTCGGGGTACCTGGGAACGCTCCAGACCAGTCTTACCGGCGCCAGGGAACTCGCTGTCGATAATATTGCAGAGACGCGGGAATTCCTCGGGGAGGCAAGAACAAGCCTCGAGCTCATGGAGCAACCCACCCTCGAGGGCATTTCGGAGGGTCGGAAACTTCTGGAGGGGGTAACAACAAGACTTGAGGCCATGGAGCAACCCACCCTCGATAGCATTGCCTATAGCCGAGAACTACTGAGGACAGCCAGAACGAGCATTGCGGAAGCCAAGGGGCCCATCGCCGATGGCCTCGCAGGGAGCCGGGTAGCCCTTCAGGTGACAGAAAGCAGCGTTGAGGCTGCGAGGAGCCCTGTCGTTGATGGCATTGCAAGCACCCGGGAATTGCTCGAAACCGCGAAAACAAGCCTTGGCGACTTAAGGCAACCTGCCCTCGGCGGCATTTCAGATACCCGGGGATATCTCCAGACGGCGCGAGCAGACATCGGTGCTCTCGGTGAGGACCTGCGCGTGATATCGGGAGATATCGTCGGATTGGGAATCGGCGGGATGATTCTTGGGATGATCGGCTGGCTGCAGACGTTCATGATCCTGATGAGCATCCTGTTTATGGCAGCCGGAGCTGGCCTCTTCCTGCTGGGGATGAAAAAAGAAGAATCTTAGAGAGCGAAGAGTATCAGAAGAGATGATGCCCCTTGCGCTCAACTGTAAGGGAGAGAAGAGGTATGGTCACCCCGTGGGATGATCGCTATCTGACGGGGTGAATCATGCTTGGCGATCAGCGCGCCATGGAGATACAGACGCCCCCCACGCGGCGGCGTCGATTGAAACCGCCTTGTCGGGGCCGGGAAAGAAGGGAACCAGATGAGCAAGCGGATCTTGATCAGCTCATTGATGGTGACGCTATTGCTTGTTTCCATCACCGGATACGGCTGTCCCCTACCGCAGATTCCTAAACCTCAAGTTCCTGAGTTCAGAGGGATCACTCATCAGTGGGGCGAGGTCACTGCAGAGACTGCGGAAATCATAACCACAATTACGGTCTACAATCCGAACCCCTTCATCCTGCCGGTCAAGAGCCTGCAAACGGAACTGTTCATGGCCGGGATCAGGCTGGCACAGGGGAAAGCCGAAGGGCTGGAGATGAAGACCGAAGGGGAGTTTCCCCTAAGTATCTCCACGATGATTCAGCTGGAGAAGATTCCTGAGATGTGGGTTGAGCACATTGGACAGGGTGAAGTAAGTGAAATGCGACTGGAGGCAGGGGTCGTTTTCGACCTTATCATTATGGAGTTCACCCTTCCGGTTCCACCGATTGAGAGAACTTTCACGACCGACCTTCTGGGCAGCCTGGAGGGCATACTGAAGCAGGCAGAGGCAATTGAAATAGCCCCCTTCCCAGAGAATGTGCCCTTCAAGATGGTTATCGGGGCTATTAATGCCAACTGGGGGGAGGTCAGCAAAGAGAGGACGGAATTGAGGCTTGCGACCCAGGTCTACAACGATAGCGACTTCCCGGTCACCGTATCGGGGACGCTGGTCGAAGCCTCACTCAACGAAATGCCGCTGGGTGATGGAAGATTAGCCGAGGAGTACGAATTCTCGCCTAATTCCCATACCGAGATGGAGATCATACTTTCCCTGGATAATGAGCTGCTGGTCGGAGAGTTCATGCCACGTGCTGAGAATGGTGAGAAATCGGTCTTTTCGATGAAGGCTTCCTTCGTACTAGACCTGCCACCAGAGATAGTAGCAGCGACGGGCAAGAAGAGCGTTGAAGTCCTGGCATATGAGGTATCAGGAGGATTTGAGACCGGTCTCCTGAGGGGCATGCTGGGGGGCACATAGCAGGATGACGGGCGGCAGCCGCCCATCTAAACTCATTACCCAGAAGCCAGAAGTGCTGACAACTGAACGCCTAGAATAGTGGGGACGAGTGGTTTCGACAGGGGAAATGGGCGACTCAGGATTGCAGGTCGAGGTGCCATCCACCCTCGTAAAACCGGTGGCAAAAACATAAATGGCAACGCTATGCCTGTAGCGGCCTAATCTAGCATTAGGCCACGTTCAACCCCACCCCTCCCCGGCGGGTGGGGATTGGGCGACGAAAAGTCGGGGTGCAACGACCTTGATGACGGTAGGGGTTGGTCAAGCACAACCGTCTGGCCGGGCCGCACTCAGCCAGTTGAGGGCGGAACCAGGCGAGAAAAAAAGCTGGCTAAGCCTGTAGCATATCCCGGGCGGATTTCTTCTGGACGGGGAGTTCGACTCTCCCCCGTCTCCACCAGTACACAAGTCGCCAGGAGAATGACGGTAGATATAGATGTCATCCTGGGACACAGGATCATCAGGGGAGATTCTCCCTCTAAAACTCCGTA
>JALPXQ010000039.1 GCA_023271515.1 Dehalococcoidia bacterium
TTCGAACCCCCGATCTCCACCGTGACAGGGTGGCATGTTAGTCCGCTACACTACGGGGCCATTGTATCAGTCTTTCCCTTACGCTGTCAGGGTTGCTGACTCATCTTTGGTAAAGACAAGCCCATCTGATCCCCGTTCCACGAGGATATGATCGCCCTCCTGAAATTCCCCTTGTAAGATCCGCTTGGAGAGCGGGCTTTCCACAAAGCGTTGCAGAGCCCGCCGCAGCGGCCGAGCTCCGTACGTGGGATCAAACCCCTGGCCGGCCAGCCATGACTTCGCTTCCGGGGTTAGAGATACGGTTATCTTCCGCTCCGCAAGGCGCTCCTGGATTTCCTTGAGCATCAACTCTACGATCTGATGCAACTGCTCTTCGGCGAGTTCATCGAAGATGATGATATCGTCAATCCGGTTCAAGAACTCCGGGCGGAAGGTCTGCTTCAAGGTGCTCTCGACAGCACTTTTCTTTCGCTGCCGGTCCGCTTTGCTCTCATCCCCGCGGCGGAAGCCGATGGACTGGCGCTGGAATTCCTGGCTTCCCAGGTTGCTGGTCATGATGATCACGGTGTTCTTGAAATCAACCGTGCGGCCGTGTCCGTCGGTGAGCCGTCCGTCCTCCAGTATCTGCAGCAGAATGTTGAATACGTCGGGATGCGCCTTCTCGATCTCATCAAACAGGATTACCCGATAGGGACGGCGGCGCACGATCTCAGTAAGCTGCCCCCCTTCCTCGTAGCCGATATACCCGGGTGGGGCTCCGATGAGACGGGAGACGGTATGCTTCTCCATGTACTCCGACATGTCCATCCTGACTAGTGCCTCCTCTTCATCGAAGAGAAACTCGGCCAGAGCCCGGGCGAGTTCTGTCTTGCCCACGCCGGTGGGGCCCAGGAAAATGAAGCTGCCGATGGGCCGCTTGGGGTCCTTCAGCCCGGAACGGCCCCGTCTTATGGCATCGGAGACGGCGGTTATCGCCTCGTCCTGTCCGATAACCCGCTGGTGGATTCTCTCCTCCATATGGACCAGCTTTTCCCTCTCGCTCTCCAGCATGCGGCTCACCGGGATGCCGGTCCATTTGGCAATGAGCTCAGCGATGTCCTCCTCATCCACGACGTGGTCGATCTTCTTTTCCCGAAACCAGTTGTTCCTCAGCTCCTGGTATTTCGCCTCGACCTGTAATCTCTCAGCCTTGAGATTGGCCGCTCGCTCGTAGTCGCGACGCTGTGAGGCCGCCTCTTCCTCGTCGGTCAGGTGTCTCAGTCGCTGACCTAGCTCCTTGATTTCAGGGGGATAACTTTCGGAGTCAATGCGAAGCTTGGCCGCAGCCTCATCGATGAGGTCTATCGCCTTATCGGGAAGGAACCTGTCTGCCACATAGCGATCACTCAGTTGGGCGGCGGCCCTCAGGGCGGCATCGGTGATCTCGATCTTGTGGTGAGCCTCATATTTGGGACGCAGGCCCTGCATCATTTCCACGGTGACATCCACACTGGGCTCTTCCAGAAACACCGGCTGGAACCGTCTCTCCAGGGCGGCATCCTTTTCTACGTACTGGCGGTATTCGTCGAGGGTAGTAGCCCCAATACATTGCAGTTCCCCTCGAGCCAGAGCCGGCTTCATCATGTTGGAGGCATCGATCGCTCCTTCAGCCGCTCCGGCACCGACGACGGTGTGCAGCTCATCAATGAACAAAATAATCTCTCCCTGAGCACGGCGCACCTCATCCATTACTGCTTTGAGCCGCTCCTCAAATTCGCCTCTGAACTTGCTTCCGGCCACCAGGGCACCCATGTCCAAGGCTACCACTCGCCGTCCCCTCAGCGACTCCGGAACATCATCGGCGGCGACCTTTTGGGCCAGCCCCTCAGCTATGGCGGTCTTGCCTACGCCGACGTCACCAATAATGACCGGGTTGTTCTTGGTGCGGCGGATCAGCACCTGCATCACTCGCTTTATTTCTTCGTCGCGCCCGATAACCGGATCCAGCTTCCCTTCCCGCGCCAGCATGGTGAGGTCGCGGCTGTACTTCTCCAGGGCTCGATACTTGCTCTCCGGTCGTGAGTCAGTGATCCGCTGTCCACCGCGAATATCCTGGAGCACCCGGTATATCTTCTCTTGATCTATGCCAAAGCTCTGAAGAATTTGCGCTGCCTGACCGCCCCTTTCGCCGATCATAGCTATGAGAAGATGTTCGGTGCTGACGTACTCATCTTTCAGCCGGTCGGCCTCGGCAGCGGCGCTCTCGAACAGTTGCACGATGCGAGGAGTGGCATAAACCTGAGTGCTTTCATAGGCCATCTTCGGACTTTGATCGAGAATTTGCTGTACCCTCTGGCGCACCTGTTGGGGATCTATGCCCAGTTTTGTCAGTATCTCGCTGGTTAAACCGGCCTCACGAGTTAGCAGTGCCAGGAGTATATGTTCCACATCCCACTGGCTGTGGCGAAGCTTTCGCACCAGCTCCTGCGACGCCGCCAGCACCTCCTGAGCCTGCTCCGTGAATTTCTCTGGGGTAATCATGTTATTTACTCAGTCTCTTTATCTCTGATTCCATTGCCTGTATTTGCTTCTCCATCTCGGTCATCCGCTGGGTGAGCCGGAGTATTACCTCGACTCCAGCCAGATTGATACCAAGGTTATCAGCCAGTGTCCTTATCTGCTGAAGTTTTTTGATATCCCTTGTGGAGTAAAGCCGTTGATTTCCAGGGGAACGTTTGGGTTGGATTATCCCCAGTCGTTCGTAGTATCGCAGCGTGTGTGTATGGACTCCAACTTTTCTAGCCGCTACGTTTATCACATAGCGAGGCTCGGTATCTTTCCAGTTCATAATTACTGGCGCAAAGACCTCAACTCCTTGAAGAGATCTTTCTCCCTTTCCGTTAGATTTGTTGGCAAGACTACCCGAACCTTAGCGAAGAGGTCGCCCCTGTCTGAATTGCCCAGATGCGGCATGCCCTGCTTGGCCAGGCGGAAGACCTTCCCGTTCTGTGTTTCGGGCGGGATCTTGAGTGCCAGCTTTCCCTTGGGTGTCGGAACCTCTATCTCGCTTCCAAGAATGGTATCAGTTAGGGGAACGGGCACTTCAACGTGGAGGTCATTCCCCTTTCTCTCGAAGTACTGGTGCGGTTTAACCGAGATCACCAGATAGATGTCCCTGCCCTGTTCACCATCTCCTGCTGCCACCCGTATCCTTGAACCATCGTTGACCCCCGGGGGAATCTTGACCTCCAACCGGCGGTCATCTACCTCGACGGTTCGCACTGTGCCGGAATAGGCCTCTTCGAGGGACAACTCAACCGGTTGCTCCAATGCCTGTTTTCTACGAGTCCGGCCTCGGGTGTGAGTTGTGCGATCGAAGGTATGGTCGCGAAACAGGCTCTCGAAGATGCTGCCCAGACCCCCGTCGCCGAGGTCGCCGAACTCAAAAACGGTACCGCCCCGCCTGAAATCAGCGTAGGGCTGTGCGCCGGCCCCGGCGAATTGCTCCGCGAACTGCCATTTGCCACCGAACTGATCGTATTTGTGGCGCTTATCCGGATCGGAGAGCACCTCGTAGGCCTGGTTTATCTCCTTGAACCTGGCCTCGGCTGACTTATCTCCCGGGTTGACATCGGGGTGATACTTCCGAGCGAGCTTGCGATAAGCCTGCTTTATCTCCTTATCGGAGGCTCCCCGGTTTATCCCCAGAATCTGATAGAAATCCTTCCCAGCCAATTTGCGACCTCCAGGTATATTGTACAGCTATAGAAACGTTTTGTCAAGTTCTTAAGACTGCAACTGTGAGACAAGGTGATAAACAGGTGTTAAGTCAACCCATACCTCAGATCTCCCTCCAGTGGCTGCTATGAATCAAAAGCATCGTCGACGGCATCGCGTATGTGCCTTAGATGGCCCTATTCAGGGCTATATCCCCTCCTCAGGTGACAACCACGCAACCTGCACCATCTGAGCTGAGCTAGCTGTGTGGACAAGGAGCCCTGAGCAGTGATGCCTCTCTAGGATGGTGTATAAAGGCACTGAACAATCTATCTTCACCTTCCCATCACGCCTTATAGGGGCAGCCAAAATCTCCTCTTTACGCATGGGCGCACGATGGATGAGGTAAGTCCCGAAACTATTAGCCCCAAGTATTTCTTCGAACGTCCCTTTACGAAGCAGATGAGGAATTGAGCCACTCCTGGAAATCCGATAGTCTGTTGGTTAGAACCGGGCTATCGCTTGTCTGCCGCCAGGCAGGGAGGAAAGGAGAATGCTACGTTAAGCCTGTGTTAGCCATTGATGATGTGGTTCTGTTTATGTTAGTATCCATATACAGATGTTAATAAGGGAGGCTGGAATGGCTTTCGCAAAGAAGGTAATGGTTCTCCTTGATCCCGAGCAGTATCACGGGCCGGGAAAGGAAGCCGGACGGCTTGGGGGGCATCTACGATCCGGTGAAGGTGGGGGGGGGCTTCCGTAAGAGCTGTGAATAGAGGATTTATATGTCTGTGAAGGAGTTTGTCAAAATCATCAGTCCCTCTGGAGAAGACGCATTGAGGATGAGAATAAGAACTGAAAAGGGCAAAGTCATGGATATAGTGGTTCAGTACGAGGCGAAGTTTGGGGAGGATTGGCATCCGATAGTTAGGTACGACTGCTCTCACGGTTTCTTCCATAGAGACATTATGTTCCCTGGGGGTAAGGAAGAGAAATATCCTTTGAACATACCCGATCTGAAAACTGCTTTAGTTTATGCTGAACAGGATATCAAGGATCGTTGGAACTGGTATCGAGATCGTTATCAAAGGAGGTTGAAGAAATGAGGAAAGACGAGATTGCCAGGAATAACGTCGGGCTGGTTTTTGATTTCCTGAGATTTCTGATAGACCACCCGGAATTAGTAGAGAAAATCCCAGATGGAGCCGAGCTAAGGTTTCTTGACAAAGATGCTCTATTGAAGGAACCTGACGTTAGTAGGGAAACAGAGGCAAAGAGAGTGTTCTTGCAGGTTGAACATGTTTTTAGCGTTTCTGGTCAATTACTGGGACTACCGCCTTCAACGCCAAAGAAGGCACCGGGCACTTGCGGTAAAGGTCATCATTAAACTGTTGAGCATTCTGTGGTTCCCTAGGTTTCCCAGAAGGACCACGCCGATTAACTAAGTCAGCACGGTGCAAGATGACTGGCTCATCAGGGCTATGAGGGAAATGGGTTTGCTTTAGTTTCAAGCTCTCTGCGTTGTTCTTGAGAACATCAGGGTAGTATTAAGATAAGGCTTCTTTTCCAATGATAGCTTCAAATCGGAGGGCTCTCAGCTACAATAGAGCTTGGGAGCCACCTTGAACATCTGTTATAAAGGCATCTCTACTAGATGCATCCGCGCGTGTGCTTCCGCTTCGTAAAATAGCTTGCCTTTGTCCACAAAGCCTTGTGCGAGAAACCACCACAACGGGCCGTTTGGAAACACAACATCTTCTGATGCTATTGCCAAGAGGTTCTTGAAAGCTCGCGCTCTCAAGTGCTCTATCAAGGCCTCCAACGGATAGCTCTTATAATCCTTGTTTTCGTCGGACAAGAAGACACAGGTGAGAAAAGCCACGCTCTCTGCTTTGCCGGGTATAGGATACGGAATTAAATCTGATGGCAAAAACTCTGCGCCACCTACACATTTTCCCTTATAGAAATGGAGGAAACCAAGGTGTTCACTTTTTGCTCTTGCCAACATCATCGTAACCCAATCTCTCTTTCCACTGCACAAATGTTTTTCGTCCGTGCCAAAGCAGGGCTCGCAACTCTGTTCCACGGTTTCCGCTGTTATAGGAACTAACTTGCCCTTCACTATATTTGTGCTCTGATTGACAATATACGGTTTCCTCTTTATCTCCACACCTTGTAACCACTTCCGCAAGACCTCCTCAGAGAAGGGCCCATTACATCGTATGGTGTCATTAACCAATAGCAAGGTCGGCGAGTAGATATTGTATTCTAGACAAATATCCTCTCGATTGCTAATATCGTAAATCGTAGCTGAAGCGCCTGTTAAATTTGACACTCTCTGAATAAGACTAACCAAATGAGGGTTATGGGGGCACTGGGCCCCGAAATGGAAAAAACTTAGCTTGCGCATTTCACACCTCCAATAATAGCCAGTTTGCAGTAATTTGGACTAACAACAAAATAGTAGCCTGTACGTTAGAATATTATATCGGCCCACGCCCGCGGGGCTTACCCAACCAAATGATTTGACACGGCGGCGGGTTTGGGGAAAACTTACCTGTTACTTCTCTAAATCATTGAAATTGCTATACCGGAACCTAATAATGCCCCAGCAGACCGCGGTCGCGGGCCACATTCACGAGGAGCTTGAAGGCAAGAAATCCCAGTCCGAACCAGAGGACTGAATTGGCCAACAGAAAGAGAAGGTCGGTCGCCGGGAGTTCGAATATGGAAAGCCCCTCGGCCATCACCCGGCGGATCAGCCGGTTCCCCTCGGCAAGCGGCAGATAGCGCAGAAGCGGGAACCTGCCGACCGGTGCAGCGATGAGGCCTACTACGGCAAATTGAAGGATTCCGATGAACGACTCGACGCGCTTGAATACCAGAGCCAATCCTCCTGTTGCAAACGCCATACCGTGAACACCGGCCAGGGTAAGCACTATTAACGGCAGGAGACTCACCACGTCCAGGTGAAGCCAGCGTCCGGTGGTGGCCATCATCAACACCAAGAGCATGATGTTGAATGTCAACATCACCCAAAAACGGCTCACTATGCGAAACAGAGAGACCCAGGTGAAGCCAACAGGGGACATGTATAACTGTTCTAACGTGCCTTCTTGTGCCTCGCGGACCATTCCATGAGCTAAGTCGCTATAGGCGAAGAGGGCGAAGGTCCAGACTAGAAATCCGACTACGATCGCATCCAGGGTGGCCCCGAATTCCGGCGCCCCGCCGCCCAGGGCATGCGCACCAAAGAAGATAAGCAGGAAGATGATGTAGATACCGATGAGCGACACGATGGTATTGAACAGGTAGCGCCTCATCAGGATAAATTCCTGTTTCAGGAGCGCCTTGAAGAGTATCAGGTATCTCAATTCTTGCCTCCTTTCACGATGTTGAGGAAAATCTCCTCCAGGTTTGGTTCCTTACGCGCGATCGATCTTATGCGACTGTCTCCCGCTTTCAAGATGTCCATGACCTCATAGATACGGTTTCCATCTTCCAGCTGTGCTTCGATCTCGGTGTGGTGGTCCGTTTCGCTGATCTTGAGCATCTCGAACCGCTCCTCAAGTTGCCTCTCCTGTTGCTTGCTCAAGCGGCCCTCGATCTCAAACCGATAAGCACTGGCCTGAAAGAGCCTCAGCAGGTTGGCGACCTGATCGTCGGTGACGATCTTGCCGTTATTTACAATAATCACCCTCTCGCAAATGTCCTGCACTACGCTCATATCGTGACTGGAGAGGATGATGGTCCTCTCCCCGCGCCGGGCCATCTCTTTTAAGGCAAACCGGAGTTCGTGGGACGTCTCCACATCGAGGCCCAACGTCGGTTCATCCAGAAGCAAGACCTCCGTCTTCTTCACCAGGGCGCAGGCAACAGCTAGCTTCTGCTGCATCCCCCGGGAGAGGTTGCGGGCGTCCGTCCGTTCTTTCTCCTTGAGCTGGAACATCTCGATCAACTCATCGATATAGCTTCGCACCCGCCCGGAGCGAATCCCTTGAAGACCAGCAAAGAACTCCAAATTTTCCCGGACAGACAACCGCCAGTAGATGTTTCTGTTCCCCTCCAGGACCGCGGCTACATGTCTCAAGGCAATGCGAGTGTTTCTTTGCGCATCAGTACCGTTAATGCGAATCGAGCCACTGGTCGGCCTGATCAGGGTGCAGATGCATTTGATCGTGGTCGTCTTCCCTGCGCCGTTCGGCCCTAAGAGACCGACGACCTCGTTCTTCTTGATGATGAAGCCAATATCATCTACCGCCACCACATCCTCGCCGCGCCGCTGGCGGTAGACTTTAGTTAGATTGCGCACTTCCAGCACCGGTTCAGTCATCTTACCCCTTCCTTGCTTGACGCCGTCGTTTAGTTTTGCCTCAGCTTCGCTCTTGAATTCACCTAGCCTTTTATGTCACCTTTCACCCCCCTTCTCTGTAATCATCTAAAAATCATTTTAGACAGCTAATACGTGGCGATCAAGGAATTCTTTCCTAAATAATTCAGGAATTTTTTCCTGCATTTTTTCGGAAGCATGTCTAACATTACAGGTTTGCATGAGCAGTGTGAGCCTTGCTGAATCGGAGATGAGTATCCGATAGCCTTCGCGAACAATAATCCCCTGTCGTAAAAGCCTCTTCAACTCCGGATGTAGGCTGCGAGTGGAGCAACCGACCATTTGAGAGAGGATTTCAGTGTTCAGTCTTGGATTGACCCCTTCACCTCCGCTGGAGGGGCAGTGGTGGTTATCTCTCAGACAAGAGACAAGCACCTCGATTAACCGTTGCCGGATATCTCCGTAGGCGGTCACTAATAGGCGACTGCGCAGGCGAACAACCTGTTCGCTCAAAGTGGTCGAAAGCCGATAGCTCAAGCTGGAATTTCGTTGAAGTGCGGAATGAAATGATCCAGAGGGGAGGAAACGGAGCTTAAGATCCTCCATTGCTTTGGCATTGATACTATACTGCTCTTGTTCTGCAAGCAGGTCCTCGACCCCAATCATATCCCCTGGCCCAGCAATTGCCAGCAGAAGGCAATTCCCTTCGGGATCGAGTTCAAAAAGTGCGACTCTTCCCCGGCATATCAGGAAGCCTCCCCGCAAATCCTCACCCTGGGCGAAAACCATCGATTGTTTCGGGTATGAGACGAGCCGTGAGCAACCAAGCTCCACTAGCTCCGCTCGAGTGAGATGATATATGAGACACTTTGGTGTGCAGTGAGCACAAGCGATCTCTCCCATGAGTTTGCTCTCCCTCCTCCCGGTGTTATTTTACGAGTGTCAAATGGGCTATCCGAGGAGATGGCCATGTCTCTCCCTTGCGCCCAAAGCCAACAAGCAGCCTGCTTGCCGTCGGAACTAAGAAATGGGCTCGACCGCGGAGAGCGCAATGCCCCGGACCCATTTCGTGATCGTCACCTGCACCTGTGGTACATTCCGACTGTGGATGGAAATGTTCCCCATCCTGTCTGCAAGAACCAGCCGCCTGAGGCAAATGGACCTAAAAGCGATAAGATCACTCTCCTTTTTCCTCTTGAGGGCTTTTCTGGTCCGGCCGGACGATGGGATAGAAGACCACTGTCAAGCCGTACTCCTCACCTCCCTCATGTGGCTGAGCCTGCCTGAGCTCTTGCCCCAGCGCTCGCACTTTCTCATAAGCCTCCTTGACCTTCTCCCGTGGAAGACGGATATGAGTCCGCTCTATATGATGTTTTGGCTCGACTGAGGATTCAGGAGACTCCTCCTGAAGCTTGGCCCTCAATGCCTCACGCAGCTCCGCCATGGTGGCTTCAAAAACCCCTTGCGCCAGGTCATATAAGGTTCCTACTTTCTCTTGCTGGAGTTGAAGCACGGATTCGTCGATTTTGAAGTTTTGCGCAACGGCCTGGTAGTACTTCTCCAGGATGCCGCGATGCGGACGTGTCTCCACAAGCCGGACTAATCCCACCTCCTCAAGCTTGTTGATGTGATAGTAAAGCCTGTTCGGTTTCTCATCCAGGAGGTTGGCTACTTGAGTAACCGTCATCGCCTTTTGGGAGAGAAGCTCCAACAGGCGCAGGTGGAGGGGATCAGCCAGAGCCTGTAGCTGCTCCAGGTCCTTGATGAGATATACGTCGGGCGGCGGATCAGGTTTGAAAGCCATTCATGCTCCTTTCAATGATGCTGGAATATCCAGTGCGATTTATTTATCCAAAACTATTTTAACATAGAAGAGTGTCTTTGTCAAGACCCTTTTAGGGATTGCAACTGTGAGCTAAGTTGAGAAAGACGTGTCAAGAAACGGTGCGAGCGTGCAGGCTGTGGATAGGGGTGAGACGTTGTGTTAGAATAGGTGAAGGGTAATCTGAAAGCTGACGGCTGACAACTTCAAGAAAAGGGATTGAGAATGGAACATCTCTGGGCACCGTGGAGGATGGAATACATTCTGGGCGAAAAGGAAAGGGGGTGTATCTTCTGTGAAAAACCGAAACAGGGTACGGATGCGCAGAATTACATTCTCCATCGGGGTGAGAGGAATTTCTCCATGTTGAACATCTACCCCTATAATCCGGGGCATCTCATGGTGGCGCCGTACAGGCATGTGGCGAGCCTAGGGGAGCTGAACGACGAAGAGCTACTGGAGCATTTTCGACTGGTAGGCCGGTGTATTTCGGTGCTCAGAGAGACGGCGAGCCCCTCCGGCTTCAATATCGGGATCAATCTGGGCAAGGTCGCCGGCGCTGGAGTCGAGGATCACATTCATACTCATATCGTGCCGCGATGGGAAGGGGACACCAACTTCATGCCGGTTATATCCCATACGAGGGTTCTGCCCGAAGCTCTGGCCGAAACCTACGCCAGGCTGGTGGCAAAGTTCTGATGTTCAGACATTTCCAAAGGTAGATAGACTGTCCCTAACCTGGACGAGCCAGAACCAAAAAGTTTTCCATTTTGCGCAAGACTTTAGAGTTTAGGGGGTTGATATGGAGACCAGAACCGGAGTTTACATCTGCCACTGCGGGCTGAACATTGCCGCCACGGTAAATCCGGGGGAGGTAGCGGCAGATGCCGCATCCCTTCGTGACGTGGTGGTGGCCCGTGATTATATCTTCATGTGCTCTGATCCGGGGCAGGAGCTGATCATGAAGGATATCAAGGAGCAGGGGCTGAACCGCGTGGTGGTGGCCTCCTGCTCGCCGATGCTCCATGAGCGCACCTTCCGCCGTGTCTGCCAGGAGGCGGGTTTAAACCCCTATCTCTTCAAGATGGCCAACATCCGCGAGCATTGCAGTTGGGTGCATCAGGATGGGGCCACCGAGAAGGCGAAGGCACTTGTACGGGCGGCGGTACTGCGGGGGCATTATCAGGAACCTCTACAGACGATGGAGGTTCCCATTAACCCGAACACGCTGGTTGTTGGTGGAGGCATTGCAGGGATACAGGCGGCCTTAGATATCGCCATTGCCGGTTATAAGGTCTACCTGGTGGAGCAGGAGCCCTCGATTGGGGGGCACATGATACAACTGGACAAGACCTTCCCCACGCTTGACTGCTCGGCGTGCATCACCACCCCGAAGATGAGCGATGCGGGCTCACACCCGAACATTGAGCTGCTGACCTACAGTGAGGTAACGGAGGTAGCGGGCTACATCGGCAATTTCACCGTCAAGATAAAGAGGAAATCGAGGTATGTCGATGATAGCAAGTGTAACGGGTGTGGCCTGTGTTTCGCGGGATGTCCAGTGGTGATGGGAAACGAGTTCGATCTGGGTCTGGGGGAGCGCAAGGTGATCTACGTGCCCTTTCCGCAGGCGGTGCCCAACAAAGCGGTGATAGATAAGCGCAAGGAGCGGCTCTGCAAGGCTGCCTGTGTGGATGCCTGCCCGATCTCGACCAATGTACTGGGTTACATCAAGCTGATTGCTGAGGGGAAGTTTAAGGAATCATATGAGCTTATAAGGGCCACCAATCCGCTTCCGGCGGTTTGCGGCCGGGTTTGCTACGCCCCCTGCCAGGAGGCCTGCAACCGGGGGCAGATCGACGAGCATGTGGCTATTTGCGATCTCAAGAGATTTGCCACCGATCAGGTGGATATCGCTAAGCTTGAAGTCCCCCAAATCACGGCGACGGGCAAAAGGGTGGCGGTTATCGGATCGGGGCCTGCCGGGCTGGCAGCGGCCAATGACCTTGCCCTAGAGGGGCATGGAGTGACCATCTTTGAAGCCCTGCCCGAACCCGGGGGCATGCTTCGCTATGCCATCCCGGAGTATCGTCTTCCCCGGGAGCTTCTTCGCCAGGAGATAGATTACATCCGCCGGCTGGGGGTGG
>JALPXQ010000004.1 GCA_023271515.1 Dehalococcoidia bacterium
GTACAGGCGCGCACTTTTGCGCACTGGAAAGGTAGCAGGTGCCGGCGATGATTGAGCAATGTCCGGGGGCAGCGGATATACGAACACCGACGATAACCCTGAAGAACTGCCCCGAATGTGGTGAAGAGGTAGAGATCTTCTCTAACGAGATGCAGGTAAAATGCAGCAACTGCGGATTTACCATATATAACGATGTAGAGGCCTGCATCCAGTGGTGCAAATACGCCGAGGAATGCGTTGGAGAGGAGCTTTACAAGAAACTGAAAAAGGAGTGATGGCGGCATGGTGAAAACAAAGAGAAAGATCATCAAGATCGACGAGGAAAAGTGCGATGGATGCGGGGTCTGTATTCCCTCATGTCCTGAAGGTGCTCTCCAGATCATTGACGGGAAGGCAAGAATCGTGAAAGAGAATTTCTGCGACGGACTGGGCGCATGTCTGGGCGACTGTCCCCAGGGTGCACTGACTATCGAGGAAAAGGAAGTTGAAGAGTACGACCAAGAGGGGGTGATTGCCCACATAAGGGAAACATCGCCCGAACTCCTGGAAAGACACTTGACACACCTGAAAGAACATGCTCACGAGCTGCCCCAAGACCATTCGCATCAGGAAGTATGTTCTTGCCCTTCATTGCAGATAATGGCCTGGGAGCATGGCAGAGGGTCTTCAGACATACCAAAGATTACCTCTGAGCTAAGACATTGGCCGATACAGCTTCATCTGGTTCCACCTCATGCCCCATACTTCCAGAATGCGGACTTAGTCTTAGTTGCCGATTGCGTCCCCTTTGCCTATGCTGATTTCCACCGCGATTTTCTGAAAGACAAGGCGATCGCCATATGCTGTCCCAAACTTGATGATACCAGCACCTACCTGGATAAAATCACCCAGATATTGAGAGATGCCAACGTAAAAAGCTTGAAGGTCCTTCACATGGAAGTGCCCTGCTGCTTCGGCCTGGTTCACACGGCCCAGCAAGCACTAGCCCAAAGTGGAAAAGATATCCCCTTCGACAGTGTCGAAATCGGCATAAAGGGTGAAATATCGTCTTAGATGATCGATTCTGGTCTTGGCAACTAGAAGAAGGAGGTGCTTATGCCAGAAGAATTGAGTGCCGGATGCGCGCGCCCCGCAGGGGGTCCGGTGGGCGAGAACATCGATGCGAGCATGGAGAAAAACAAAGACGTTCGAAAGGAGGAAATGAAGATGATACAGGTAGGCAAGAAGGCTCCGGATTTTACAGCTCCAGGATACCATGAGGGAAAGTTCGTTAACGTAAAACTTTCAGACTATCTCGGGAAATGGGTGATCCTTTGTTTCTATCCCGGTGATTTTACCTTCGTCTGAGCGACGGAGCTTTCAGCAGTTGCTGAAAAGCATTCCGAATTCCAGAAGCTTGGAGTACAAGTTTTGTCCATGAGCATCGACACTAAGTTTGTGCATAAGATGTGGAATGATCAGGAGCTCTCCAAGATGGTAGAAGGTGGCATCCCCTTCCCGATGTTGTCCGATGCCGGCGGAAAAGTGGGGACGCTTTATGGTATCTATGACGAAGATGCCGGCGTTGAGACACGCGGAAGATTCATTATAGACCCCGATGGAATCGTTCAAGCATATGAAGTGTTGACGCCGCCAGTCGGGAGAAACGTGAGTGAAGCGCTTCGACAGATTCAGGGCTATCAGATGGTGAGGGAGTCAAAAGGGACTGAAGCTGCTCCTTCAGGTTGGAGGCCGGGCAAGATGACCCTGAAACCAGGGGTAGATCTGGTAGGCAAAGTGTGGACAGTGTGGAAAACGGAAATGGCCTTTGATTAGGCTCGACTTGCGGTGGTTTCTCGAAAATGAAGATTCTAGGCATCGCCGGCAGCCCTCGGCGTGGCGGCAATACTGATCTATTGCTGGAGCAGGCGATGGCAGGTGCCGGGGCTACCGGTGGGGAAACCGAAAGCATTGTGCTGTGTGGCCTCAACATCTCTCCTTGCCGGCACTGCGATGGTTGCCTGGAAGCCGGACGGTGTGTCATCGAGGACGACATGCAATGGATATACACCAGGCTAAGGGAGGCCGATCGGCTCATACTTGCCTCACCGGTGTTCTTTATGGGTCTTACTGCTCAGACAAAGACAATGATCGATCGCTGCCAGGCGCTTTGGGCGATGAAATACGTGCTGAAGCAACCGGTGGCACTTAACTCCGATAAAGAACGCAGGGGACTGTTTATCTCCGTCGGGGGAACCGGTTTCTCCAGGCTGTTCCAACCATCGCTGGCCACCATCAAGAGCTTTTTCACTGTGCTTGATATTGTCCTGGTGGGAGAGGTTGCCTTTTCCCGAATAGATGCGAAGGAAGCCATCAAGGAGCATCCAACTGCTCTCCAAGATGCCTTCGAGGCCGGCAAAGGGCTGGCATCGGCCTGAAGTTCCGAATGGAGATGAATGACCGCATGGTCAAACGCGCGATACGTGATCACGGCTTGAGGGCGATGAAATGAGAAGAGTGTATCTGGATAACACCGCCACAACCCCTCTGCATCCCGAGGTAGTGGAAGCGATGCTCCCGTATCTCAGGGATATCTATGGAAACCCCCAATCCATTCACAACTGGGGGGATGCCCCGAGGGAGGCGATCGAGGACGCCCGAGCGAAGTTAGCCGATCTCATCGGCAGCCGGCCTGAGGAGATAATCTTCACCGGCAGCGGTACGGAGTCCAACAACCTGGCTATCAAGGGCCTGGCACAGGCATACCAGGGGAGGGGAAAACACATCGTTATATCAGCCATCGAGCTTTTCTCGGTGATACACTTGGCCAAAACCATGGAGAAGCGGGGCTTTGCCGCGACCAGCGTTCCGGTAGACGGTTACGGGTTGGTCAAGCTGGACGAACTGGCAAAGAGCATCCGGGAGGACACCATCGTCGTCTCCATCATGCATGCTAATGGTGAGGTCGGCACCATTCAGAATATCAAGGAAATAGCTAAGCTGTTGAAAGGCAGAGGGATCGTAGGTCACCCCGATAATCGCCTCCCCGGGAACGCCAGCTTCTGCATCGAGTTTATTGAGGGAGAGGCTATGCTTATGCTACTATCAAGCTGGGGCATTGCTGCCTCCAGCGGCTCCGCCTGCACCTCAAAGGCGCTCAAGGCTTCCCATGTGCTAACTGCCATGAGGATTCCTCCTGAGATTGCGCAGAGCTCGCTCCTCTTTACCCTTATGCGGGACAATACCGAGGAAGATATTGAATACGTCCTGGAGACCCTGCCGCCCATCGTTGACCGATTGAGGCAGATGTCGCCTCTTTACGCCAAATTTCTCAAGAAGCAGAGGGGAGGGAGATGAAATGCCCGTTTACAGCGACAAAGTTATGGACCACTTCATGAATCCCCGCAATGTAGGGGAGATAGAGGATGCCGACGGGATCGGGGAAGAGGGTAACCCTGTCTGTGGCGATATGATGACCTTCTACATCAAGGTCAATGACAGTCGCCTCAGCGATGTCAAGTTCAAGACCTTCGGCTGCGGTGCCGCCATCGCGGTCTCCAGCATCGTAAGCGAGATGGCCAGAGGGAAAACCCTGGAGGAGGCCAGAAAAATCACCCCGGCACTGGTGGCGGAGGAACTTCAGGGATTGCCCAAGAACAAGCATCACTGTTCCAACCTTGGCGCTCAGGCGCTGAATAAGGCCATTGACGACTACCTCAGTAAGCAGGGCAAACCGGTGAAAACTAGAAGGGAGGAAAAGAGAAATGGCTGAAGAGCTACAGGAAGGCCGGTGTTCTTGTCCCTACTGCGATGAGGAGATATCCCTGGAGACCTCGCCTTTGTGCAAACCATGCCCGGTAGTACCGCGTTATTGCGTCAAGTGCGCGATACCGGTGGCGAGGGAACTCAAGGAATGTCCCCAATGTGGCCAGCCCCTGGAGTAGCAGAGATCATCGAAAGGAGTTTGCATTATGGTAGATTCAAGCTCGATCGAGCAGGCCCATCGAATTGTGGACTGCAGCGGTTTGTACTGCCCCGTGCCCATTCTAAACACCAGGCAGGAGATGGACAAACTTGCTATTGGCCAGATACTTGAGGTATGGGCGGATGACCCTGCTGCCGAGGAGGATCTGAAGGCCTGGGCGAAGCGGTGCCTATCTCATCATTGATGAGAAAATCGCCCTCATAGACACAGTCAAGGCACCATTCTTCCCTGAGGACCAGATATTATTCTCCAGCGACATGTTCGGTCAGCACTTGGCCAGCTCGCAGCGCTTCGATGATGAAGTCGATGAGGGCACTGCGAATCCCAGGAAATAGGGTGTCATTGAAGAGGACACAATGTTAAAAGCAGGAATTCCACTGGGCAGCTTCCACGGTATCTCGATAAGACTGCATTATTCCTGGTTCATCGTTTTCGCACTGGTGACCTTCGCCCTGGCAGCCAACTACTTCCCCATCGCCTATCCACACTGGAGCCTGACGGCACGTGTGGCCGTTGGCCTTGCCACCAGTGTTCTCTTCTTTGGCTCAGTGCTGGCCCATGAGCTAGCCCACAGCCTGGTAGCCCAGGCGGCAGGGATTCGAGTGCATTCAATCACCCTCTTCATCCTTGGAGGGTTAGCCCAGATAGCTCAGGAGCCGGGGCGGCCCAATGTTGAGTTTCGCGTGGCTCTGGCGGGGCCCGCCACCAGCCTCGCCCTGGGGGTATTATTCGGTGCTATTTCGATAGCGGCGGCAGGGATCAGCGAGCCCCTGGTGGCCGCATCCGCCTGGCTTGGATGGATCAACATCGTGCTTGCAGTCTTCAACCTCATCCCCGGATTTCCACTGGATGGGGGACGTGTTCTACGGTCGATTATCTGGCGGCGAACAGGCAACCTGCGAAGTGCTACTCGAATCGCCTCGGCAATTGGCAGAGGTGTAGGCTATCTCTTTATCTTCGGCGGGATTTGGATGGTCTTTCAGGGAAACTGGGGGGGATTGTGGATCGCTTTCATCGGCTGGTTTATCCAGAACGCTGCTGCGGGAAGCTACCACCAGGTGGTTCTTCAAGATATGCTTCAGGGCCATTCTGTTAGTGAGGTGATGATGCGCGATTGCCCCGCGGTTCCTCCGGAGCTCACCCTGGAGGAATTAGTGGATGACTACATTCTGGGGTCCGGTCGTCGCTGCTTTCCGGTGGTAGAAGGCAACCGGGCATTGGGGCTAATGACTGTACATAACGTCAAGCAGGTGCCGCGTGATCTCTGGCCGACGAGGACACTGGGGGAGGCGATGACGCCCCTGGACAGGCTCAAGTGGGTGGGCCCAGGCGAAGACCTTTCCAGTGTGCTACAATTAATGAGCACCGAGGATGTCAACCAGTTGCCCGTGGTAGATGAGGGCAACATCGTTGGCATGGTGGCCCGCGAGAACCTTCTGGCGTTCATCCATACTCGTGCGGAACTGGGGAAGTAACCTACAAGGAGGAAATGACCCGTGAGTTTGATTTTTCCAGTGCCCGGCCGGGGACGATTGACCCGGACGATGAAGGCTGAGGTATATCATTGGAAGCCGAGGCGGTCAGAGTTACCAGATCAAAAACAAGGAGGACAACATGAAACTGAAAGCGAAGCTGTGGGTGAACAAGGTATCCGTAGAGGTGAATCCGTTTGTCGAGCAATTCCTGGCTCGGACTACCCTCGGTGCCGTTGCCTCTCTCAGAGGCGGCGGGAGCGTACAAAGCCTGGAGCTTCATCAGCAGAAGGGTGATGTCAAGATCACCGTCAATGGGAATGAACTTCCCCTCACCCCTTTTCCCAGGGACATTATTTGCAGCACCTTGATTGGCCTCGTATCTTCGCTGAAGGGGGTAGATGAGGTAGACAATCTGGACATCAGTATTGAGGTAGGTGGATGAGAATGCCGAGGCCCGCGAGCTCTTTCGGCATCTGGGTGAAATGGAACGACAGCACGTTCAGATATTCCGGGACATGCTTGGCGAGGCGGGCAAATATCAGCCTTCAGAGAGCGATACCGAGGAATACGCCGCCTACCTTAAGGCGCTGGTAGATAGCGCTGTTTTCACCGATGATCTGATCACCAGCGGAATGGTGGCTAATGCAGATAGTGACATTGAGGCCCTGCAATTGGCGATAGGTGCCGAAAAGGATGCCATACTCTTCTACTACCTGATGAGGGATATAATGCCACCACGAACACATCCGGTAGTTAATAAGATAATAGCTGAGGAGAAGCTGCACCTGAGACAACTCTCCGAGGCAAAGAAGAGACTGGCCGCCCTTTAGTCAGGAACTTTGAACCTGGTGGTTACTACTGTTATAATATATAATACCAGGTCCAGGAGGTAGAGAATTGAGAATATCCTCGGATAGAATCGAAGGTTGCCAGATGTCCCTCAATATTGAGGCCGAACCGGAGGAGATGGAGAGGGCTCTGGAGGAAACGTACCGCCGGTTGGTGAAGCAGGCGGTTGTTCCTGGTTTCCGCAAGGGGAAAGCACCGCGGCCCATGCTGGAGCGCCATCTTGGGCGGACAGCTCTATTGAACGATGCCTGGGACCGGCTGGTGCCCGAGCTTTATGAGCAGGCAGTCAAGGAACAGGGCATTGAAGTCTTTGGCCAGCCGCAGGTAGAGGTCACGCAGGTTGATCCGCTGATATTTAAGGCTACGGTGCCGGTGCGGCCTGTCGTTGAATTGGGAGACTACCATGCCATCAAGGTAACCCCGGAGGTAGTGGAGATAACCGGCGATAAGATTGATGAAGCTCTGGAGAAGCTCCGCCGCACGCAGGTTGTGTGGGAGCCGGTGGAGCGTGAGGCACGCCTGGGCGATCTGGTGGGCCTTTATGTTGAGGGCTCGATTGAAGGCAAGATCCTGCTCGACAAAGAAAGTGAGTGGTATCATCTGTCGGCAGACTCGAAAGCACCTGTTCCGGGATTTGCGGGGCAAGTAGTGGGGATGAAAGCCGGTGACGAAAAGGAGTTTGCCCTGCCGTTTCCCGAGGATCATGCCAATCCTGAGTTAGCCGGGAAAGATTGCCTCTTCAAGGTCTCGATCTCGGAGGTGAAGGAGGAACGCCTGCCTGAGTTGAATGATGAGTTTGCAAAGAGTCTGGAGCAGGATGTGGAAACCATGGATCAACTCAGGGAGAAGATAGCGGGCAGCTTGAAGGCCGCTGCCGACTCGGACGCCCGGAACAAGTTGGAGAGGCAGGTAGTCGAAGCTGTGGTTGGGCAGGCCGATCTGGAGTTTCCGGCTGTCCTCGTGGAACGCGAGGTCGATCGCATGGTACACCAGCAGATGATGGCTCTGGGGGGGCTGGATATTGATGAGTACTTGAAACTCAGGAATCTCACCAGGGAGCAGTACCGAGATCAACTCCGACCTGTGGCAGAGAAGAGGGTGGCCAATGCTCTGGTTCTGAAGAAGGTGGCTGAGGAGGAGAAGATGGAGGTAAGCGATTCGGAGGTCGATGCGGAGGTGGGGCGCCGGGTGGAAAACGCCGGCGAGGATGGCAAGCGCGTGCAGGAAGCGCTCAGCTCGCCTGAGGCTCGGGAATCACTGCGTGACGACCTTCTTGCCCGTAAAGCGATAGACTTGCTGGTCAGGATAGCTACTACCTAAGTTTTGAGTTTGTACCTACTCAGGTTCAAAGTTTCGAGGTTCCACGGTTCAAGGCCTGCCCCCGACCGCAGGCCCAGGGGTTAGAAAAGGAGGAAAAGAGGTGAACATCCATTCTGAGAACATTATTCCCATGGTGATAGAGAGCGGCACGAGGGGGGAACGTGCCTTTGATATCTTCTCGCTCCTCTTGAAGGAGCGTATTATTTTCTTGGGTACGCCGATCAATGATCAGATTGCCAATCTGATTGTGGCTCAACTTCTGTATCTGGAACGCGAAGACCCGGATAAGGATATCAGCCTCTACATACACTGCCCCGGCGGCATCATCAGTGCCGGTCTGGCTATCTACGATACCATGCAACTGGTGCGCTGCGATATCTCCACCATCTGTGTTGGTCTGGCCGCCAGCATGGGCACCCTTCTCCTCTGTGCGGGAGCCAAGGGAAAGCGCTATGCGCTTCCCAATGCGACCATCCACATGCACCAGCCTGTCGGTGGGGCTCAGGGGCAGGCCTCGGATATCGAGATCCATGCTAGGGAGATTCTGCGCCTGCAGGATAAGATACGTAACATCCTGGCCAAGCACACCGGTCAGCCCTATGAGAAGATCGCGCAGGATAGCGATAGGGACTTCTATCTGAGCGCCGAGCAGTCGCTCGAGTACGGTCTGGTTGACGAGATACTGGCCAAGCCACCGGCCGGCGAGGGTTAGGGGGGCGCAACCGCTCAGCCATTCCAGAGGTTCTTTCGACAGGGTTACAGGGAGCGAAGCTCTTTGGGGGGTTACAGGTAAGTTTTTCTAAAAACCTCCGCATCAAATCATTTAAGTAGGCAACCCAACTTCAGGTTATGCTATCAGCAAAGATGTAACCGTATGCTGAAACAAGACTAAATAGGGAGTCGGCTGATGTAGTAAGGAGAATGACAGCTAAATTGAAAACCGAAGAAGTCAAAGAGATTTGTCGCCAGCGTAAAAAGATTGTGAGACCAGTTTTTGAACAACTTCTTGAGGAGGAGATAAATGGAATATAAGATTTTAGGAGATGCTTTCCAGATTTTAAATGTTAACTTAGCTCCTGGGGAAAAAATTCTTGCTGAAGCAGGCGAAATGATTTATGCGTCCGGAAATATAGAATTGACGGCTCGCGCTACGGGAGGAATCGGTGGCATGTTTAAGAGGGCCTTGACCGGCGAATCACTGTTTTTGACAGAATTTCAAACCAGCCATGGGGACGGTATTGTTGCTTTTGGAAAACAATTAGGGAAAATAATTACCTTGAAATTGGATCAGGGGAAAACTATTATAGCCAAGACAGACACTTATATGGCTTCAACAGAAAGGGTAGAAATTGGAGTTGCTACGGTTAGAAGAATAAGCGCAGGGCTTTTCGGTGGGAAAGGATTTATATTACAAACCTTTAAGGCTGAAGCCCCTAATCAAATAGTGTTTTTAGAGGCATCGGGTCAGGTAATAACTCTTGATTTAGAAGCAGGACAATCAATTAAAGTAGATGCCGGTAATACAGTAGCCTTTGAATCAACAGTAGATTACGATATTCAAAGAGTCGGGGGTATAAAAACAATGGTTTTTAGTGGGGAAGGTTTGTTCTTGGCGAATCTAAAGGGGCCTGGAAGGGTTTGGATTCAGAGTGTTTGTTTAGCTGAGCTTATAGCTAAATTTAGCACGGGAACAAAATGAATCTCATATGTTTTTGAGTTAATTGCTTTGTTCTGTTCGAGAATTATATTAGTTGGAAGTACTGTTGGCAAAAAAGCAACCAACAGAGTTTTTGGGGATTGTTTTTTGGACAAAAATGAAAGTGGTACTGTTTATTTTAATCGTAATTATACTTCATATAGTTGCTTTTTTAGGGTTATTTCTTGCTTTATTTGAAGTCTTTGATCCGGCTTTAAACTCCTCATTGCTTAAAATGTCCTTAATAGCTATTGGAGTGTTGGTTTTGTCTGATATTATATTTGGCTTATATTTTTTGATTAACAAACCCTCAAAACAAGAAGGCAGTGGATACCATAAACTGAAAATAGAAGAAGCAGATAAGCACGCGACAGAAAAATGAAATAACAATTCGCAATGCATAGAGGTTTTTCTTGCCAGTTTATCGCTCGGGGCTATATATCCAAAAAGACAGCGGCCTCTGCACCCAATCTGAGGGCAGCAAGCCTCAACGCGCGGTGCGACTACACCTTTTTTCATGATTCGCCGGTGAGCATATCTGCCCATGGGGGTTTGTTCTCAAGACCGGGAATGTTTGTTTGGGGACATTGTAGATGAGGAAATGGCATTGAACGATGCCGGAAAAATGGTTCACACCGTTTAGGATGGATTGCAGAAATATTATAGCGATATTAGTATCGACGTCTTTAACGTAATGCCAAACCATGTGAATGGAATTGTCGTCATTGTAGGGGCAGGCCCCCGTGCCTGCCCTGATCACGAACAACCGGCGACCACCGGGCAACGACAGGGGAACACAAGGGGCAACCACAGGGGGTTGCCCCTACGAAGGACGAACCATGGCGAATATGACTGAATCCACCATCGAATAAACCGCTGACTGTCAACGTAGGGGTGTATTGCAATACACCCCTACAGAACCGTCGTTCCATCAATCTGAAAGGATACGACTATTCGCGGATGAGGGCGTATTGTTTCACCATTTGCTTCGAAGTTAGATTCATGTCATCTGCGGCATGACTACATCTATTTTCATGATTCGCCGGTGAGCAGCCGCCCATTGGGGCTTTATCTTGTTATCCAGTCAAGAGGCCCTGGTAAACAACTACCGAGGCGGCTCTACAATTCTTTCAGCCTGCTCAACAAGGCTTCTTCCAATGTGGGACTGTCGTGATCCCGGTATTCGTAGCGCACCCTGAGGGTCGGCTTGTTGATATAAAGGAGCTTAGGGAGATCAATGGGTGTCGCAAAGAGAACAAGATCACAATCGGCATTATTGATGGTAAGCTCCAGATCGTGAATCTGTTCTCTGCTGTATCCCATGGCGGGCAGTACCGATCTGACATTTGGATAACGGTTGTAGGTTTCTTTAATGGTTCCAGTGGCGTACGGCACCGGTTCAATAATGGTGGCTGCTCCATGCATTCTGGCGGCGATAATGCCGGCACCATAAGACATCTCTCCGTGAGTGAGCGTGGGGCCATCTTCAACCACCAGAACTCGTTTACCCCGGATTTGGGCGGGATTTTCCACCAGGATAGCCGATTCGGCGAGCACGATTTCAGCATTGGGAGCATGTTTTTCAATATTTTTTCGGACCCTTTCCACCTGGTCCGTGTCCGCACTATCAACTTTATTGATGACAGCGATATCCGCCATGACCATGTTTGTTTCTCCCGGATAATATAGCGTCTCGTGTCCGGCCCGGTGCGGGTCGAAAATCACAACATGAACATCCGGATAATAGAAAGGAGTGTCGTTGTTTCCTCCATCCCATACGATAACATCGGCTTCCTTTTCCGCCTCTTTGAGAATCTGCCCGTAATCGATCCCGGCATAGACCACGATACCCTGATCAACCAGGGGTTCGTATTCCTCTCGTTCCTCAATAGTGCAACGATGCCTTTCAAAATCCTCATAGGATGAAAAACGCTGCACCACTTGCTTTGTCAAATCTCCGTAAGGCATGGGATGGCGAACGGCGACAACCTTTTTCCCCATTGCCTCCATGATCTTGCATACCTGGCGAGTGGTTTGCGATTTCCCGCATCCTGTTCTCACTGCACAAACCGCCACCACCGGTTTTTCAGACCTGAGCATCGTATAGGTGGCACCAAGAAGGATGAAATCGGCACCTTCGGCCATAACGGCGGAAGCCTTATGCATGACCTCGACATGGGGGACATCGCTGTAAGAAAAAGCGACCAGATCCACTTCATGGTCACGGATGAGATGGATAAGTTGATCTTCAGGATAGATGGTTAGACCTTCGGGGTAAAGCTCTCCCGAGAGCGCCGGCGGATAGAGTCGTCCCTCAATGTCCGGGATCTGAGCCGCCGTAAAACCGATGACCCTGTAACGGGGATTGTCCTTGAAATATACGTTGAAGTTATGAAAGTCGCGCCCCGCGGCTCCCATGATGATAACCTTTTCAACCATGATAATCCTTCTAGCTATCTTAGTACCGCCTCAATTCTCTCCAACGCCCAGTCGATCTCCTCTTTTGTGATCACCAGCGGTGGTGCGAAACGGATAGTGTTTTCGTGGGTTTCCTTGCAAAGCAATCCCTGTGTCAGCAGCTTCTCGCAAAACCGGCGGGCCCCCTTGGCCTCGGGGACGAGCTCGACGCCGATCAAAAGGCCCCGGCCGCGGACCTCCTTAATATAAGGGCTCTTGATGTCTGATAATCCGGAGCGGAAATATTCCCCCATGACGGCGGAGTTCTCAATCATATTCTCATCGATCAAAACGCTGATGGCTTTCCTGGCGACGGCGCAGGCCAGGGGGTTGCCCCCGAAGGTGCTGCCGTGTTCGCCGGGGCGCAGCACGCCTAGAACCTCGGTGCTGGACAGGACCGCAGAGACGGGATAAAAACCACCGGAAAGGGCCTTGCCGATGAGTGTCAGGTCGGCTTCGATCCCGTCATGCTCCTCGGCTAGAAGCTTTCCCGTGCGGCCTAATCCGGTCTGAATCTCGTCTAAGATCAGGAGTACGTTGTTCTTCTCGCAGATGGCCTTGACTTCCTTAAGATATCCTGCCGGCGGGACGATTACCCCACCCTCCCCCTGGATGGGTTCAACCAGGAAGGCCACGGTGTTGGGTGTGATCGCCTCTTCAAAAGCATTGGCGTTGCCATAGGGGATTATCCTGAAACCTGGCGTGAAGGGGCCAAAGCCATTACGGAAATTCTCATTCGTGCTGAATCCGACAATCGTGACCGTCCGGCCATGGAAGTTGTTCTCACAGACGATTATTTCAGCCTGATCTTGCGGGACCCCTTTGACCTTATATCCCCACTTGCGAACAGCCTTTATAACGGTCTCCACCGCCTCGGCCCCGCTATTCATGATCAGAACCTTATGCGAATTGGTCAACTTGCAGATTTCCTGACAAAAGAGTCCCAACTGGTCATTGCGGAAAGCCCTGGAGATCAGGGTCAGCGTCTGGGCCTGTTCGATCATCGTGCGCACGATCTCCGGGTGGCAGTGACCCTGATTGACCGCCGAATAGGCCGACAGGCAATCCAGGTATTTGTTGCCTTCCACGTCCCAGACCCAGACTCCCTCACCGCGGTGTAGAACAACGTCCAGAGGGTTATAAATGTGGGCACCGTATTCGTCTTCCAAATCCATGTAGTACTGGGGATTCATCGCAACTCCTTTCTTCTTAGGTAACGCTCGTGATCATTGTTCCCGCTTTTTCTTCCAAAGCCTCTGCCGCTTTGCTCAGCGAGGTGATTATCGTTTTTTCTCCCCCCGTCTTGACGAAGTTAATACCTGCCTCCACCTTTGGTTTCATGCTTCCCTCGCCAAACTGCCCTTCCATCATGTAATTCTCTGCCTCTCCGGCTGTCATCCGGTCAATCGCCACCTCGTTTATAGTACCATAATTGAGCATAACCTGCTCAACGTCGGTCAAAATCATAAGTATTTCCGCGCCAATGTCCTCAGCCAGCCTCGCCGCAGCCAGATCTTTATCAATTACTGCTTCAATGCCGCGCAGACTCATGTCCTTTTCTCTCACCACCGGGATACCACCTCCCCCAACAGCAATGACGATTTCCCCACTATCCAGCATATTCCTGATAATTCTGGTCTCCTGGATCTTGATTGGTCTTGGGGAAGGAACTACGCGCCGGTAGCCACGACCACTGTCCTGAATCATGTCCCATCCCCTGTCCCGGCGTAGCTCCTGCGCCTCGTTCAAACTATAGAAAGGGCCGATGGGTTTGGTCGGTTTCTTGAAAGCGGGGTCATCCTTGTCAACTATTACCTGAGTCACCACCGTAGTGATATTGTGTTTTAGCCCGCCTGCTCTTAGGTGATTGGCCAGCGTTTGCTGAATTATGAGTCCTATTGTCCCCTGGGTCGCAGCTACGCATACCTCCAGGGGCATTGGCGGTGTTAGATTGCGTGCCGCCTCGTTTTGCAGGAGCATATTACCAACCTGGGGGCCATTCCCGTGGGTGATAACCATTCTATATTTCCCCATTGAGATTATCTTCATAAGGTGTCTGCAGGCAATATCAACATTTTCCAGTTGGTGCGGAATGGCACCTCGCTGTCCCGGGTGTAAGATAGCATTACCACCCAGGGCGACAACAATGGTCTTTTCTCTCTTCGCTGCCATTTTATGAGAACAACTCCGAGGTGTGCTGTCCTCAGAATATTGAATTCCCTAACCTGAACAAGCCAGACCCAAAATTGCAGCTATCCACCACGGAGACACGGAGAATTGTTTGTGTTTTTCGTTGTGCTTTCTCAGTGCCTCGGTGTCTCCGTGGTTGGCTATTTTGCCATTTTGCGCAAGACTTCAGATTTTGGATACTATACCGCGGAAACTATTATATCAATGTCTGCGGTTAAATCATAGCCCGGTATTGATTTCCCGCCGGCGTCGACTATCTTTCCTTCCGCTACCCTTACCCGGCCTTCACTGAATGCCTTGACGGTGCTCACAATCAGCGGGAGCTCTCGCTTGAGCCCGTGCCGGCGGATGAGCTTGAAAAGCTCGAGCTCCTCTCCCTCTGTGGCTCTTATTTCCTCCAGCGACCGCCCGGCCAAATTATTCCAATGCTCGTCGAATGGCTGACCCCTTATGCTAAATGTGCAGTAGCTTACCGGCGGGCCCTCGTCCAGTTCAGGTGTAACGAGATGCATCATTACCCCCGTCTGCTCAGCCCGGCTTTCAATCAACTGCCATATTACTTCTTTCCAGGTGCCCTTGGGTCCATCGGGGGCAGCGGGGTGGAGGTTGATCATCGCATATCTGCGGCACATCTCCTCTCCGACGATGAGCATGTATCCGGCAAGCACGCAGAGGTCGACGTGAAATCCTTCCAGTCGCCGCATTACCTCGCGGTCGTAGTCGATCCGCCAGCTTAACATAACATCAGGGCCTCTTTCTGCCCTGAACTTTCGGGAGGAAAAGTACACCAGTGGTATCTCATACGAGTTGACCAGATTGAGAAAGAGGTCGGTCTCTTCAGATTGTCCTGGTTCCCGGTTGCAGAAGACAAAGGCAATCTCGGCCGGTATCTCGCCGCGCTTAATGCTTTCAGTTATTGCTGTCAGCAGGGCGCGGGAACCGGCACCCCGCCCGCTGGAAAACCAACCGATCTTATACATGGTACCCCTGGGCCTGCAGCCGGGGGGCAGGCCTGCAACGCTCCCACAAATAATCAACCAAACTATCGAGATTACAGCTCAAAAGGATGATGTACTTGTCGCCTGCTCCGGCATAGAGAATCAGTTTGTTTTCTCTGGAAAGAGCACCTACGGGGAAAATGACGGCCGGCACATCCACTGGATACTGTTTATTACCACGCAATTCGTAAGGGGCTGAAGGAATGTAGATTGGACCGATTTTCTCCTTTTCGTGTGCGTAGCGCCCGGCCTCCAAAAGCAGATTCCGGCTCCGGCGGTCATAGATTCGCTGCCAGTGTTCTACATGCCTGGAGGGATTCAGCAATTGATCTATGCCGACTTCAAGTAAATCCAGGTGGATATTAGGATAAAAACGGAGCAGCATGTAGTGCCGGCCATTGGCCGGTTCGGAGAAGGGGATGGCATTGCGCGAGTTGAAGGGCTCAACTATCCCGTGATAGGTGATATTCACGAAATCCCCGGTTGAGTAGACAGCGATTCGGTCTGCGCCGGCGCCTTTGAAGGGGGCCTTGAGCTTGCCACACCCAACCAGCAGGTACCTTTGGCCATACTTCACGATACGGATGTCCTCTATCCCATAGGTAAAGTCCAGATGGTCGGTGCCGTCGCCCCGGATGACCGGGTTCTGGAATCTGGTGAAACGGACGCCATCCTCGCTCACCAAAGGCCAAATCTCGGAGACATAGTTTTCAAGGCAGGTGCGCTCGATGCCGGTCCTTTCATCGGTGTATGTTCCCTCAGAATACCCCTGCTGACATCTTGGCATCAGCATGATCTTATCCTGGAATACTTCAGCCCCGCCGTTGAAGACGGCTCCGGTCTTTAGCTCTCCTTTCTCGTGCCAGGTAAGTCCGAGGTCTTGAGGCTTCACGATAGGATTGTCCGGGAAGGAGTCCAGCTTGAACATAGTCTCTCCAGCTTCGTAAACTGTTATCACACGAACCTTCCCCGCCTTGGTTATACGACATACAATGCCGACAGGTCGGCCGTCTAGTGCTGTTCCAACCACTTCGTATTTGCCTTCTTTGGGCCAAGTTCTCCTGGTTTTGCCTGTAAGGATACCTTCTTCCACATGGTAGATGTCAAAGCCATCGGCAGCAGCTTCATCGTCCGCATGCTCAGTCAAGTAGTAAAGACCACTACGAACCAGCAATTGAATTTCTCTGATCTTGCTCAAACATATCCTCCACGCATGTCAGCAAATTGAGGTGGTCATTGATCATTGCGATTGAATGACCTATTTCGATGCGTCTAACAATGAGTATACCGACCAGTATAACACCCTTGATACTCCCGGTTGTCGGTATGAGACACCGGCATACCCTTTGGCCCCTGATTCAGCACATGGGTGTAGACCATCGTGGTCTTGACATCCTTCTGTCACACAAGCTCCTGCACCGTCCGTATGTTCTAGCCGTCTTCCATCGGCCTTAATCATCCTGATAATATCACAGACCTTCAGCGCTGGTCAATCCCTTCTGGCATTGCAGATAACGTGTCCGCCGTGGACGAAGTTCGCCGTGCTGTCGTCAGCAAGCCACTTTTCGTCGGCTGCGACGTTTCATTGCCGCGTGATGCTCGTATGGGAGAAAGCGGCGAATTTGGGCGCCAACCGGCAACCGCGTGTTATCTGCGGTTGCGGGTCGGTGAACCTCCCCCACCCCGGAGATGATCCACACGAATAGAAATATGCCAAGCCCTTGGGTCTTGTAAACTCCAACCGGCCTGTCGTCGGATCCAACTTCAGCCCTATGGATTCCAGAGTTTCTACACCGATGACAGTTTGGGCACCCTCGAAGCTAATGCTTATTGAGGGTGCTTCGACCTCTTCAATCTTGATCGCCACCCCATAGGCTTTGGCCTTGACCTTTTCCCCATTCCCAAGCTCTATCTCAACTTCTCCCACAGGTCCCCAAGCACCCACTCCTTCCAAAACCTTCTCTGGCAACACCGTGTAAGTGACACCTGTATTAATGAGCACGTTCTTCAACTCTACATCAGCCTTGCTCCCCCTTACCGTCATATCGGTATGTAGGTGACCCATTATTCCACCTCCTCTCTACCTCCTTTCTCTATCCGGAGCGTTTCAATCCCCTATAAGTCGGGTCTCCTTTTTACACTTCAAGAGCCGGCGGAAGCTATGGGCATGACGCCTCCTCCGTTTCAATCCCCTATAAGTCGGGTCTCTCTTTTACACTGTTTACTTACAAACAACAAGGAATCGCCGACAGAAATGTCCAGTTTCAATCCCCTATAAGTCGGGTCTCCTTTTTACACCACGGGAGAGCCAGAACAGTGGGACTTTCTGCCTGCCATCGTTTCAATCCCCTATAAGTCGGGTCTCCTTTTTACACCCCTCCTCTCCTCCAGCTTCAACAGTTGAAGCTGGAAAAGCCTTCTGGCGATAATCTCCTTTTGATGTCCCAATTTTACCATGTTTTTACCACCTTGTCAAGCAAATTTTGGCCGTTTTAGCTTCGATTTTGCCCGGCGATAATCTCAGCTTTGAGGGCTTATTGCCCGAGATAATCGCCAGACACTTTGAAGCTATTCTTGCCACTAATTTGCAACATTGGCCCAACACCCCCATTTTCCCCGGATTGTTTCTTTTCCAGTATCAGCTTTGCGATGTTACATATTCCCCCAATCCAAAACTGGTTCCTTTGCCGATGTGCAGGTATTCCCCCAGTTTAATGAACGGCATAAACTCAGCCAGGTCGCCCTCAAACGTAATATTCCCCACAAACCCACCAAGTTTCATCTTTGCCTTTTGCCTCGATGAATACCTTTCCCAATCGTACCAGCGCAGATTAGAGTTGATGATCCGAACATTCCTGGCTTTTTCGATAAGTTCTGCATAATCGAGATCGAGCCTTGAATTACAGTGCATCTCCGATAGGAGAGAGATTCTGCGTAAGAGATTCTTGATCAAAACACAAAAGTTGACCTCAGGTTCGAGCCTTCCCTGATACTTAATCCGAGTAGGGGTAACGAATCTTATGGCAAGCCTCCGGCCGGTATGTCCCGGCGTTCTTTCAACGACATCCGCAAATCTCTCAACCTGATAGCCATTTGAGAGAAATTTCCTGCAACTCTCGTAAATGGTCTCATAGTGGCCGTTGCTGAAGTCAGACAAAGCCGCCACCTTTTCCAGAAGATATTTCCCCCTTTCCCTGCCTAGACCTGATCGTCCCAGTTCATCAAAGACAAATACGAAATATGGCAAGTAGTCTATCCCCTTACCTATCAACACCAGGTTGAAGTTTATGTGGTCATTTCGCCTGGGCCAATTTTGGGATTCATGTGGCGGTTCAATAATAAATGGATGGGGGTGGTTTGAAGATTTATAGCTCAGGGCTGTTTTCTCACCTGTCGGTGTCTCAAAACAATATGAGTATACGCATCTACCCCTGAGCAGGCAATCCATACAGTTCCTGTCAGGGCTGATACATACCGTTCGTTTGAAGACATGGCCAAGCCCACCCCTCAGGGTAGAACCAAGATAAGCAGGGAGGCTCACATTTTCCAGCAGCTTGAGAGAGAATCTGAATTTAGCAAAATAAATGCTCATCTTTGACTTTGCTGGCTCTTGTAGCTATATTCACCATCATAAAGGCTCGGTAATCGTCTTCTCTTCCCAGATAACCTGGATCAAGATGCCGATTAGAAGGGCAATGGTGGCGAAGAAAACGATAATCTTTCCGTGAAAGGCAAGGAAAAAAGGGCCCAACTTGAGATACCGGACATACCAAAGACCGTCATGGGCGACACTTTCGAAATCTATAAAATGGTGAGAAAACATAATGCAGAATATAGTTGAAAAGAACAGACTGGCAGACACACCCCATAAACCGACTTTAAATACTCGTGGAAATAGACTTTTTATTTTCCTGTCCGTCTTAAAGCATTCATAACGGAAATATAGAAGTACAAAAATAAATGCACTAAGAAAGATGACCCCAATCTCCCACCAATTTAATCCCAACGCCAGTCTCCAAACCTCCTCAGTCATTATTAGGGGGATGGATCCAATCAGTATTGCGCAAAGAAGACGCGGAAAAATCAAGTCTACAAAATCAAACTTTCGCCTGTTTTTGAGCTTCCACCACATCTTGAATGCAGTCATCCAATCGTATCTCTTTAGGAACCAGATTTTTATTTTTCTCAGGCGAATCTGCCACTCGAGGCTTTTGAAAATATCTTTCAGAGCCCCCTTTTCATCGAACAGGATTTCCTTTACCTGCTTTTCGTGGTCTAATTCTTCCTTTTCAAAATAAAAGTCATAGTTTGGGTTTTTTTCTGGATTGACGCATATCTTGAGCCAGTTATAGAGGGCGGCCTCTTTTTCATTCTTATCCATTTTATCTTGTATATCTTGTATATCTTGTATATCTTGTAATGCTATATCCTTCAACTTCTGCTGTACTTTGATATAACTTTCCCACCAATATTCTTTAAGATCCATTCTTTCAATATATACTTTGCATTTAAGGAGCTCAGAAAATTTCGCTTCATTTATACATTTGCCAATATGATCGCTTATATGAGGCGACGCCACTTCCTCATGAAAATCAGAGACAGTAGTTTCAAATTTCTGCATTGGGTTTTGTGTCATGGCAATAGAGGCATCTATCCAGGTATCTCGAAAGTACTATTACGTAATTTGTCAAAGCTATAGTAGAATCCAGATGGTGGTGAAACCACAATCAAATCACTGCTTTCCTCATACAGATATATCAGGGAAATCCCTTTTTCAAAGGCAAGAATTGTTGCAAAGGGAATGGTAGCCTTAAATCCGCCGGTAATATTGAAATATTTCTTATCATATTGGTTGCTGTCCAGTACTTCTTCCACTACCTTTTTCATACTCTTCAATCCAGCATCTATAAAGCGCTTTGAAATATCTTCGTCTTCTTCTGTTTTTCTTGTCTTCATTCCGGTTATTACAATTGGCCCAACAACCTTACACCAGCCTAACTTATCTAAGACCTGCCTATTCACTCGGGCGCAGAACTTTCCATCCTCTGTATCTGTGGAAAGAAGGGCAATTACATCGTCTGAGGAAAGCCCGAGCTCCTTGCTATTCTTAAAGGCTCTGAGAGAGACTATCTCTGCTGAAAGGAATTTATTGGGTCGGTCATTAGCGAGAGCTTCTATTATATTTTCAGTGGTTTTAGTTATGATATTAATGTCTTTGGCAGAATCAAGAGGTTTGTCATTAATCAATTCTTCTTGTATTTCATCCTCAAACTCGTCCGGATAGCATTTGTTGCCTATTATGGATGTGCCAACTGTTGTGATGATTAGTTTAGACATAATACCTCCTTACTTTTTCTTTGCCTTTTTGAGTGCCTCTGCCATTGAACCAAGTCCTTCAGGTCTTGATTTACCCGGTCTCTCTGATTTTTTCTGCTCAGAGTAAGTGATAGTGCGGCCGCTTCCCTTATCGTCCGGTGAAAATTCACGGCAGGGCGGATGGAGCTTCTTATACCTGGAGAATTCGTCCCTGTGAGAATTACGGATATCCTTTATGGGATATCTAATCTCGGTAAAACCTGGACTTATCTTAAGAATACATCTTAAGTCCTGGGGAATCTCACTTGTCCGCCATTTTTTTATTTCATCTTTTCTCCTATTGAGCTCATCATTCTTAAAGACTTTCTCAGCACACTTATTAATCGAAAGATAACGTTCTTGGCGGAATTCCTTTATCTCAGTTATCTCTATCACACAGCTTCCCAGTCCCAGTGGCTTGCCCATCCCAATTTTGTGCCCCAGCCCGGGCTGAAGTTCAAGGGTGGTCAGGAGAAGAGCATACTCCGTTGAGGTGAGGTTTTCAAAGGAGATGGTGAATTTAAAGACAGCCTCTTTTTTTACCAGATCTACTTTAATCTGTCCTGAATCTTGAAGTTTATCGTCGTTATGATGATAGTAGAACTTTCTTCCCTTTATTTTATTGCCATCCAAATAAAACGCCTCGTGGTGATTCTTGGGATTACTTAAATGTCTGTGGAGATATTTTACTACAACAGGATTGATGTTTTTGTTGATGTTGCCATTTTTCTCGCATATACCCAAAAACAGTGCATCTGACAATCGAATTCTACCTTTATAAGAGAAAGATTTCTCTGTTGTTGGGTCTTCTTTCGCTGTCGTCCCAAAGAGCCGGCAACATATACATAACCCCTTTTTGTCGTCGCAGGAATCTATAAATGCTTCTTCGCGGACAAGGCTTTTCTGGTTAAATTCCAACCAATCTCTTCCTAGTTCATCATGAATTCTTGTATACTTAACTTTCGAAGAACATGAAGTGCCGACCGGCATCCTGGGCATAAACCTATACCTGTATTTTCCTGACATCATAGATATACACGAGTTGGAGATTGCCTCCGCAGTTGACCTGAGCATGCCCTTCAATGACGATGCTTGAATGCCTAGCTTTCCATTGATTGTAAGCGGTTTCTTCTCTCTATCAGTGTTTTCGGTTATGAAATTACTCAAGAAGGTAATCTCGCATGTGAGCATCCCATTAAACTCACCCAGTTTTTCATGAGACCGCCAATTTGTCTCCCTTTGAACATTTCCTTCGTCTATCCCCACAAAATTATAAGGATTAGCAAAACTCATTTTGTTTTCACCTCCCTGAAGCGATAAACTCTTGAATCATCATCAACAATCTGGTACTCATTTATGACCATATAGACTCTGCTGCCATTACCATTTTGGGGATATTCAAGAATCCTGGGCACTTGTTTTTCAAACCATTCATCCTTGCCACCAACGCGCTCTCCCCACAGTAAAATCTCACGAACATCCATGAGTTTCAATACTTTCTTGTTCCATCCCTCAGGGATATTGCCGTCATCTTTTATCCAGACCAGGTGAAAACCATCCTCCTCCTCCTCTCTTTCCCACCTTATCTCGGATTTATCATCAAAGACCCTGCCTTTATCCCACTCTGAGACCTTTCCCTGAAGCACTGAGAGATGATTGAAGAAATCGGGCTGTTCATTAGCAGCGCAAAAATATTTTTCCAGGATTGCAATGGGATTAGAGTTTAAGAAGCTATCGCTAACAATCCTATCCAGCTCATCAGGTTTCACTTCTCCTCTTGCGCCGATCTCAGACATCTTCTTTTTCCTTCAGCATCTCGTTTCTCCTTGCCTGTGCCTCCAAGAAGTATCCACTATATTTATTGTCTTCCCCCAAGCAAGCCCAGTAATCTGCTACTTTGGTAAAGAGAGCCTCTGCCTGTGTATCGCCTATTTTTATTGTCGTTTTGATAGCAGTTCTTGAAGCTTCAGTACACTCAATCTCAAGGGGAGTTTCTTTCTCATCAAAGCCGTAATTTTCTCTATCAGGCTCATTGTAAAGGGTGCCAATCCCTGAAATCTTAATCGTCTTAGCGTTCTTGTCTATTTCAGGCGCGTTCAAACCATAGAATGTTAGCTCTGCCTCTTTAACAGTTCCCTTAACCTTACCCAATCCCCTGGTCTTGCCAAATCCTATGGGCACTAATTCTTCCTTAAAGTCCCGGAAAAGATAGCCCAACAGACCCAACTGCCAGAGCTCAAAGTTTCTTATCTGAACCTCGGTTTTGAATGTTTCGCCAATGAGATATTGATACCGGAACTTGGCGCCACTGCTTGCCCCGCCGGTAAAGCGGTCTATGCCAATGCCGTCCCTTACTGGCAACTTTTCTCTATCCACAGGAGGGCCTTCAATGTAGGCATCTGAAATCCTGAGCCTGCTTGCCTGGGAAGTGTTGCCAAAGAGTTTACAGATGGGGCAGGAAAGCCGATACACTTCCGAAGGCTGTTCCTTCTCAAGTATTTTTGAACAGGATATATTTATAGAGCCATTGTTGTCATCAAATGGGTCGCAGGCAAGAGGTTTACCGTCACTTATAGTCCTGGCTATTTTCTCACACCAGCTTCGCCAGACACCTCTCAGGGAACTTCCGGGGATGAATATCTTGTCACTTGCATCCACTACAAATCTCATATCGGGAGAAGTCCCCCTTCTCCCTCCCCTTTCCTCTCTTTCTTTTCTCTCTTTCCTTTCCTCGTCTGTCTCTCCGTCCTTAATGAGTAGGGGGCCTGTTGCCTCTATGTAAAAGGTTATCCTTGCCTCATTCAATATCTTCTTGAGCATATCTTGCCTCCTCCCTAACCAGGGATTTGATTGAGTTCAAAAAATCTTTAACGGGCATAGATGTAAGTGTTTTGTCCGTTAAATATTGTTTTAAGCCATCCGCACCTTTGAAGTATTTAATCGCAAGTCCCTTTAATTTGCATCTGCCAAGACCCCTTGCCGTATTACCGCCGAGCCAGAAATTACCATCCATCATTTCCTGTATGCCCACAGCAAGAAGGGCAAGGTCGTCATCCGTAAGGTTTTCCCCGATAAGCTCAAAGCTAAAACTGCTCTCCTTTGGAACCACTTCAAAGTCAAACTTTGCCTTATCCTGGGCTGTCTCTGTATCTCTGTTTATCGCCACCCCATGTCTTACAGACGGCTCTGCCTTCTCCTCTTCCAATAACAAATCGGTAATCCTTATCTTTGAAGCTACAACAGTAGAGCCAAAGAGCCGGCAGACAGAACATATTTTCGAGTCGTTGTTTAGAAAGGCGTCAATTTGAGCCTTATTTTTCTTCTCCAGGAGTTTTTTAAATTCCTTCTGAAGGACATCTCTGGAGTTGGTTACACAGTTATCGCTTTCAAGCAGGCAGGGATTCTTGCCCAGAGAGGCAGCAATTCTCTCAATCGTTGACCTCAAGACCCCTCTTACTGATGAGCCAGGGATAAAAGGTTTTTCGTTAAAATCCTTAACCACCAGGGCATCTGTGGTGCCATCACCCTTTCCGCTCCCGATATGCATTTCATTCTCAAGAACTAACTTACCAGTGAAGAAATATCTGTTTTCTAATTTTTCAAACATTTTGCGCCTCCATTTTTGATATTCTCAATTGAGTGATAAAGATGTAGTCAAAGGTTCTTATAAGAGATTGGTAAATGAGCGGATAATGGGTCTCCGGAATGCTCAAGGGGAAATCTTTTGTCCTGGTTATCTTACTTATCAATGCCTTATATTTATCAGAACTGTCGGAAAATCCTTTTATCATCTCACAAAAATAGTCTATTGCCATTTTCCCATCGACCTCTTTCCGCCACTTATCCTTCTCTGAGGCTCTTCTTAATTGAAGTTTTTTATATCTTGCAAGTCGAGTTTCTAGGTCTCTTGACATAAACATCTCATGTATTGTAGCAGCTTGACTTAACGAAAGCCATTCGACAGTATCATATTTTGTAAAGAAGGTATCAATCTCATCTTGTATTTGCTTAAAAACAAAACCCCTTCCCAGGATATGAGAGAGGACTCCCCGAATTATCTCTTCATCTCTCATCTCGAGCCCTCCTTTAAATGGAAGGAATCGCAGACCGTCAGCCTCCCAAATCCTTCTCCTCTTCTTTTTCCAATACCCCTGCTCTCTGCTGTATGCAACCTCTCTAAAATAGAGTCGTTCAAACTATTCACAGTAAAGACAAATACAGAGCCCTTTTCTATAGCAATCATATCCTCTTTTGGCAGTCTTGTCATAGCATTCCACCCCTGCAGAAGTCTGTTGTCGGCTACCCCTTGAATTAGTTCAGCTTCTGGTATGCCCAGATCCTCTGGCTCAATAAGAGTCTTATACCGCATAAACCCATCCGTAATTATGGCATCGGATTGCAAGGTGACGGAAAAATAGGTTTTTCCATCATTAAGTCCTAATCTCTCGTTAAAGCCCGAAATACGCCCCCTTAGTTTTCCCTTATCAGTAACATCACACTCCACTGGATCTGATAGCATCTCAAATCTGCCAAAGCCGGTGCTTTTGTCGGAGCCTACATAAAAGATTTTAAGATTCTTGATAAAATTCGCTACGCTGGTTGGAAGAGCATCATCATAGACCCAAATATCTCCACGGAACGTCTGTCCAGCCTCAATAACTTCCTGGCTGTAGAGAGCGCCATCTAAAGCAGTCTCTGATATGGGTGATATGGCGGTGTGATAGATAAGCCGCTTCTTGACTCTAATCGATTCTAATGAGTTAGAAGAAATATCTTTCAGGTAATAGCCTCTAAATTTTTTCAGTGGAGCCTGACAGGGCTTTCCATCCTTAAGATATCTGCATCGATCGAGTTCATCTGGTATCTGCCCCTCCTTCACAAGCGGTATTAAGATGTCCTCTACCCCGTGTTTATTATCTTCATCCCCTTTGAATCCACTATAATATTTACAGGAAAGGGCTGATAAGGGGATTGGCTTTGCCCCTTTTGGATAAAGGTTGCCAAAAGACACTTTGCCCTGGGCAAAAATCTCCTTGAAATCATCATCGGGAGCTTTCTCTTTGAGCCACATCGTGGCAATCGCCCCTCTAATGGCCGTTCCGGGGATGAAATCAAGGCTTTCCTGTATATTCCCGATAGCCCTTGAACTGGCCAGGGAAAACGGGGTTTTATTGACCGCTCTCAGCGACAGCCATTTCATGGTGATATCTCCCTGACCGCTACTGAGCACTTGCCCATTCCTCTGGCCTTATTCCCCCCCAGATGGGTAATTGTCCCAATAGTTCCCTTCAGATAGGAGTATTCATTATCGCTTAGATAGCACGAACCATGAATACGCGAGGTGAGGACAATGGCGGGATTTGCTGCCTCAAATATAAACAGTGCCCCTTCATCAGCGGTTTTCAAGTACCTGTTTATTCTTATCCCTGTTCTGATAGACGACTGAAACACAGGTAGAGCTTTATCCTTTTCAATCTTAGATAAGATGTTTCTCGTCTTGGCATCAATCACCGCATCCTCAAAAATGAGGCTGCCTTCAAAAAGTTCGGAACCAAATATGCGGCAGATGACACAAGCATCCTCTATTTTATCCATTTTGCATATTTCTGTTTTACTGCTGATTAGGCTATTACAAATAGGCCCATCACCCAATGCCTCCATATTCTTCTTGAACTCACTTCTTAACCGTCCTTTAATGGAACTTCCCGGTAAATAAACGATACCATCACCGTCCTTTACAGTTGACGAATCTATTAAACCGGCCAGGCCAAAACCGCTACCCACCATAAAGGGAGAATGAAGTGTTATCTTAAGTTCCAGATTGATGTCCCGTTCTTTTATCATACCAATTTCCTCAATGTATGAACTCGTAAAGCTCTACAATATCTCCGAAAGGAGTTGCATATTGATTTGTACCTATCTTTTCCCATGGAAACATTGCAAGCTGGAACTGTCTTATCAGTTCCTTCATTATCTCTTCGTAACGACCCTCAAGCCTTGTCTTTATGTAGCAGGCATCAAGAATAGACTGATAATGCCCTTTGAAGAGTGAGTCATATAACATCCTCAGTTTATTTCTGGGGAAATCTACCTCCTTAAGCTCGCGGATAGCTTTAATAAACTTGCCCATTTCCTCAAGAGAATAAGGTCTCTTGGTAATACTGTGAATACTACTATCCGGAATTTCTAACTCCCTTTTTCTCTTTGATACCGGGTCTTCGAGCGTAGAGCCTGTTACCACAATAAAATCTATATAACTACCGCTTCCTCTTTCCCTGCTCTCTGCCTTGGCGTTTTTCAAGAGAGACTCAGCAGCATGCAGGATATTCCTTATCGGAAGAGTGTCGTGGCAGATTACCACCGAGGCAGAAGTGGTAATTCCATCGGAGCTCATCCCCTTGTTAAATTCCTCGCAGAAATCCATGGCGACATCTATTGCCTTGTGGGCAGGAAGGGCAAGGATCAGGTCATCTCCACCAGCCAGAATTATTTGCAGAGGGAAAAATTTCTCCTTGAAGTGGTTTGTTATGGCGGTGACGGTAGCATCAAGGGTTGCCTCTTCCACATCCTTACTGAATTTCTTAAGTTCGTCAAATGTCTTGATTTTGACTAAGTGTTCCCCCATCCGGTTTGCATCTGCATAGATAAATCCAATGTAGCCCTGCGGTTTCGACTGCTCTCCTATTTCACTGAATTCTGAGGGGAATCTTGGTTCAAGCTTGACCTTTTCAATCAGCCTCTTATAAATATCAGCTTCCCTATACTTTGCTGATTCGTCCACTTTTTGATGGCAGGATTTACAAATATAGCGAATCCCTTCCGGGCGGATGTCTTCCTTTTCAGCCGGGTGCAAGCCACAGGCCTGGCAGGCCTTAAAAAAACTGCTTGTAGCGAGCTGATTGTTCTCCTTCGGCAATCCCTTCTCTCTCTGTAATTCTCTCTCTGCCTTTTGAATCCATTTATCCTCAGGTTCGCCATTTTCTCTTTCACTGATAATAACGGCAAACTTCGCCCCGGTAGCCATTTCCCTAAATTTCCCGGAGATACTTGCTTTATATTCTTCTGCCCTGGCTTTGCCGGCAAAAAGTATCTTTATGTTGCCACCACCTGTAACAATACGTCTCCAATCCTCGTCTTCGACACCGTATGTGCCTCTTGTAATCTCTGCTACAGCGGTTTTGCAATTTAGCTTATCGAGAAGGACGCTTGCTCCACGGATCTCCCTTAATTTATTAGTTCCAAATATGTAGTCGTGAATACCGCCGATATCAAGAGATACCAAATATTCCCAGTCCACCATCGAACCTCCAATCTCCCTACCAATCGGGAGCGGATGCTTGTCTATCCCTCTCTGCGTTCCTTTTCAATCCCCTATAAGTCGGGTCTCCTTTTTACACGATGTGGCCATGCGGGTGGCTAGGGAAGCGCTTGATGAAGTTTCAATCCCCTATAAGTCGGGTCTCTCTTTTACACATAGCGGATGGTGTGGTAAATCTTGGGGAAGAAAAGTTTCAATCCCCTATAAGTCGGGTCTCTCTTTTACACCTGTATTGCTCGATTTCCTCGGGGATTGGTATTTCAGTTTCAATCCCCTATAAGTCGGGTCTCTCTTTTACACGCTGTTCTGAAGTACCGGCTAAACCGGGAAGGAATCCGGGTTTCAATCCCCTATAAGTCGGGTCTCTCTTTTACACAGGATTACTTCGACCTCTGTCAACACGTCTTCCTGTTTGTTTCAATCCCCTATAAGTCGGGTCTCTCTTTTACACCCACTCTACCAGCAGCTGAGACAAATTGGTTAACAGTTTCCGTTTCAATCCCCTATAAGTCGGGTCTCTCTTTTACACTGCCTGCTTCCGCGTGGGCTACGACGCTGGCCCGAGAGGTTTCAATCCCCTATAAGTCGGGTCTCTCTTTTACACAATGAGAAAAAGACTACTGGTACTAGCAGTATTACTATTATCGTTTCAATCCCCTATAAGTCGGGTCTCTCTTTTACACCCTCCTCTCCTCCAGCTTCAACTGTTGAAGCTGGAAAAGCCTTTTGGCGATAATCTCCTTTTGATGTCCCAATCTTAGCATGTTTTTGCCACCTTGTCAAGCAAATTTTGGCCGTTTTAGCTTCGATTTTGGCCGGCGATAATCTCAGCTTTGAGGGCCTATTCCCGGAGATAATCGCCAGACCCCTTGAAGCTGTTTTTGCAACCATTTCGCAACAAATGCCGAGCACCCCTGTTTTCCCCGGATTGTTTGCGAGACGGCTCCCCTTGAGGCTGTTGACTCAAGATATCCTCGAACTGAGTAAAACGCTCAAGGTTTCTAGCTTTCTACCTCTTGTTGCTGCGAGTTGAGCGCCATAACGGCGTTTGATAAGCACATTAGTCGGACCCTATCAACTCGATTTTCCGTATTAGCTCGCTAACGTGCTCATTAGTCCAAATGCCATCCTCCATTCCCCAGGCATGTGCCTCCCCCGGACATGTGACATTGGCGGTCTTCTCCATGTATCTGTCTTTACATGTAGGCCATTCCGGGAACTGATTTACATCCATATGCCCGATTACAAGGTAGAGCCTCAGAGCTGTATTTGCCGAAGGTAAGTCGCTTGATTCGAGTGGTATTTGCTCGATAAAGCCTAACTCGTACCCAAGCAGCTTTCGCGTGTTATTGATAAGGTCATTCACCACATTAACTCGTGGGTCAGCTTCCGGGTCATAATTATCCGACCGGCTTACAACCAAGAACCGGCATGCCAGTCCACCACTATATGTCCCCTCATGTAACCCTCTTTCCTCTAATGGCTGCCGGAATCCGTTTTTCACCGCATTGACAAGGTCACGCAATGAACCATCCACAATTTCTGCAAGAAACTTTAGGGCATTGTTCCCACCGCCCAATAGCTCTTCAAAGAGGTCTGCTAAGACTTTCGTCCCGCCCGGTGGCGCGTAATCGTCCAGGTGAATCTTCCCTGTTAGAAAAGAGTCAAGCCAACTCTTGGGCACAGGAATAATGCCGGAGGTAACGGGCTTTTCAAGCTTGCCAGCCAAATCCCTCCCCTTTTGTTCCAGCTCCTCGATTTCCCCATTTAGCTCCTTAATCTCCTGCCTAAGTTTCCAGGCAGACTCGTACCCCTCTATCAATGGTGAAACAAGTCCCTTCAAGGCACTCTTTGACTCAATTCTCCCGATACTTACACCCTGCGCTCTTCCCTTATCAAGAAATGTGGGTGTTACCCTTAGACTATTTACAAACTCTGGGTCATCTAATAGGGTAGCTAGATTCCCCACAATATTCTCATAGGTCTTAACTAGATGATCCCACTCATTCCTGTCAGTGTCAAATATCACTTCATAAATCAGCTTTAGCTCGCCTTTCGCTTTACCAAGTCTTAGCGCGCCGAAAAGATGAATACCCTTGCTGAGGCAATCTATGTAGCTGACTTTATCCTCTGCCTCTCTCACCTTATTTGTCAGTGTTCTTATGCTATCAATTAGGCTGCCATGCTTCCTTTCATCCTGTCCCCTTCTACTAATGTAGCGATCGAGTTCCCCTTCCTTACCCTCCTTTATCGCTCTCCTCTCGTTTATCTGCTTAGCTATTTCAATATACTCTCTTATTGAAGCTATGGGAAACTCAACGACCGCAGGAATTATTGATACAAAACCCATGTCTGCCTGCATACCCTGGAATAGATTCCCTGATTCGGCCAAGCTACCTGTATAAAAGTCATTGAGAAATCTGGTAACCACGCTGTCCAGGTTCTCCCAATCCCTTAGCGAGTAGGAGCTTAGCAGACTGATCATGTTGAAGAGATGTGGGTTCCTTTCAATGATCTCTCTTAGTTCCAACAGTGCTCCGAATGCATTGGAACATGCCGATTCATTCT